>MPNB01000001.1 GCA_002238805.1 Rhodothermaceae bacterium bin80
TGCCGCTTGCTTGTCCAGCGACAATTCGTTTGAAAAAGAAAGTTTCACACACACCTCTCCCATGCTACAAAATATGTGAAATTTTGCAGGGCGCACACTGCAACAAACCGCTGATCATGTAGATTTTTATTGGAGATCCATATTTGTGCGATGTTTCGGCTTGCTTGGGTGCGGATTAACAGGACGGATGAAAAGGGCGTCTGTTCAGTTGCCATACTCGTTTATGAGCGCCCCCCAAAATGGGCGCTAGTGTCTTATGGGGCATAGAGGCCGGGCTACTAATCTAAAAGTCGAGCTTCCACAGTGGAGCTAAATTGTCGTTGGAGTATATCCCGGCAACCCAGATCCGCAAGCAACCGTTGCAAGGCACGATGGCATCGCTAAGGTCTACGTGGTCACCGCGGATGCAGGTGGTGAATAAAAAGATTTCGGATTGTAGGTTACATCTTTTTTCCAGATGGTCCAGAGCACGCTGAGTATTTTGCGCTGGTCTTTGGTGTCTGAGTGCGAACTGTGGGGTTGTTCATAACGACGCTGCGTGTTTGGTTTGGGTTTCAGGTATGATTCTATACATTGCACGTGGATGTTTTCTTCCAGGAAGCGCGTAACCTTCGACCCCTCTGGCTTCCCGAGCAAGCTGGCTTACAGTGCGCACCGAGATGTTGAGTTCGGCGGCAATTTCTTTCCTGCTTTTGTATCCCTGCGTGCGCAAATTGTCACATTTTCGCTGGAGTCCGCCCGGCAGGTTATTCCGTTGGCGAACGTTCTGAATGCGCTTTTTATTGAGCTGTCCTCCCAGACTATCACGATATCCGCGCCGGTTGAGTTCTTCGGCGGCCCCCGCATCGGCGTACCCTTCTTCGAGCAGGGTTTCCAGTTCGCCCAGCGCTTCCCTCGAGATATCTCGACGGATGGCTTCTGCGCGCCGTAGCGGCAGATCTATCGGGGGCAGCTCATGCAGGCGTCCTCCCCGCAGACGCAATCCTGCGACCACCTTGTTGTCAACTCGGGTCACGGTGATGTCCTCAATGATCAGTCGTAGCAGTCGTTTACGGTCTACATTCGTGGTCTCTTCGGCCGCCCATACTTTGCCAAAGTCACGGGCCAGTTCAAGGATGCGCCGGTCCAACTCAGCCTCGGGCATGCATGTGCTGGCCTTTACAAATTGTTCACGTTCTCTGACGGCTTCGCTGTGCGCCCTCAGGCAGGCTTCCCATTCGGTTTCCAGGGTTGCGGCCACGAGGCGGTTGGACGGATCTACTTCCGCGTACCTGCGGCGGGCCAGCTCCATCTGGTGCCGCAGGTTTTCAATATGATTGCATCGCTGCCGGTCCGCCGTCTCAAAGTCGCTGCGTAGCTGTTCACGTACCGTCAGAGAAAGTGCGAGGTTCTCTTTATTGATGGCCGCGACCACAAAGCGGCCAATCGCCGCATCCAGGACCGGACCGTGCACACTTTGGCAGGAGAGCAGGCCAATGGCATTCTCGCCGCACCTGTAGTACCAGTAGGGCCTCCGTTGGCGGGTGTAGCTTGTCCGCATTCTATACCCGCACACGCCACAAATGACGCAGGACTGTAACAGGGCTGCGCCCGCGCGTGGGGACGGAATGCGCCCGAGGTTTGGGTGAATACTCAGCATATTCTTGTGCAATGTTTCCTGATTTTGCAGGTATTCTTCCCAGTCAATATAGCCCACATGGGCCGCTGGAATACACACCATCCACTGGTCCCTTGGCAGGGTTGCATACCGCACGGTTCCGTCCGGGCGTCGGTGCGTGCGGGTTCGACCGTAGGCGTAACAACCGGCGTAGCGGGGATTTTTGAGCATACGCTGGATCTGGTTCCGGTTGGGCAGGCCCCAAACGACTTTCCCGCCCCCTCTGCGGGGTCGTGCAGGTAGGGAAATTTCATGTTCCCAAAACCATTTGGTGACCTGCGAGGCAGATCCCAGTCGCTGGAAGGTTTTGAAAAGCAGATCGACGGCTTCGGTGATGGATTGATCTGGATCCTTGACTACGCGGTCGCGCTCGGCGTACACAAGTCCTATGGGCAGCGGCAGTCTGAGTTCTCCGCGGCGTGCCTTGCTCCGCTGTCCCCCGAGCATGCGTGCAGAGATCCCGCGAAGTTCGTACTCCGAAAGCTGTCCCTTGAGTCCGAGCAGCATCCAGTCGTTGAGATCACTGACATCGTAGATGCCATGCTCGTCCAGTATGAGCGTTTTGGAAATCGCTGCGATTCGGAGCAACTTATGCCATTCGGCATTATCCCGGCACAGGCGTGATACTTCAAGACTGAGCACAATGCCCACCTCTCCGGCACCGACCCGTGCACGTAGATCCTGGAATCCCGTGCGCTGTGCGCTGGTGGCACCGGACTTGCCCTGATCCTCATCAATAATGTCGATCTGATCTTCGGGCCAGCCCAGTGCAATGGCACGCTCGCGCAGGCCATACTGTCGGACTTGACTCTCCGTATTATGCCGTACCTGGCGCAGCGAAGACTGACGGATATAAAGACAGGCACGGCGACTGAGATGGTCTGGGGTAATCTTATGAGACGACATAGGCAGCTTGTAAAGTGTTAAGGAGCTTGCAACTCATGGAACTCGCCTGTGTGATCAGGGCATGCGCAGGGACCACGGGCACAGATGTGTTGCCCCGATCTGTCGGTGACGGCGGCAGGGTCAGCAACAGCGCATGGGCCAGGCCGTGATCGTACACCAGGGAGACCGTTTGACGGGGGGTGTTGCGGATCGACTGCTGGCGCCACCGGCAGTAGCGATCCACAGACTGGGGATCCAACCTCGGTTCATCCATGTTTTTGTGCGTTTTTTTTTGACAGCGCCCGGTGCAGACTGCTGAAGTGAATGGTTACCTTGAAGTGTTTGCTGACCACTTCGGCAAGTTTGCGCACGCTGACCTCACCATATTCAATCTGGTACTGCTGGATAAACTCCAGCACCTCGGGCGTAACCTTGCGAGGGCCTTTGGCGCCGCGTTGTCCGGGAATCAGCGCCTGCAGGCCGCCTTGCCGGAAGAGGCGTTTGAGACGCACACAAGTAGGGACCGACATTCCGAACCGGGACGCCACCTCTTTGAGCGTCGTGTCTTTCTTATGCGCCCGAACCATCTCGTAGCGAACCTGCAGGAGGTCCTTCGGATCGAAGAATGGATGGTGATCGAACCGTGGATCAGAGACGGCTTCCGGATGCGGATTAAGCGTTCTGGTCTTGCGCAGATAGTCAGTTTTTTTAGCGGACATGTCCCAGGGGTGTCTGTAATAATAGAATATACATTCTAATTCGAACTGTTGCAACACAATGGAGGTAATACCGCACATAAAGCCGAATAATGGGCATTTGTGCGCCAAAAGTTGCATAGTTTATGATCATACTGTTGCATTATTGTTGATCATTCAAAAGGGCGTCCACCAAGGCGCGCAAAGCCACCAGATCGTCCACGCGAAAAAACGCCCGCCCTGCGGAGGTCCGCTCAAAGTCATCAATCCTACGCAGATCCGTCCAGGCCCTGGGCAGGTGCCTGAACGTCCGCTCATCCACAATGCAGCGCACCAACTGCCCATTCCCCGGAGTACGGCCGTGTTGGCGAAGAAATCTGCGTCCGTACCACGGATGGAAGGGATGTGTGACTTCTAGCCAGCTGTCCGGGCTAACTCCGGCGGCATCCCGCCGATCGACCATCTCCGGCGAGGAGGAAACCCCCGACGAATGGGAGGATAGGTCCGGTTGTTTTGCATTCGGAGACCCGAGACTGCGTATTCAGCCGAGCGCGCACCGTGTTCCCGGTGCGACGTAATGAGGCATCATAAAACAAGGAGACCTCATTCGGTTGTGCGGTTCGCAAAGAAGAAAGCCAGCACTGATAGCTCAGGGCTTTTAGGACGCCAGCGCCTGAACGGTCCAGACGTTTGTACGCCAAGGACTTGCCTGCACTGCTGCGTTGACGAATCCCGAGCCCGCAATAGCGCCACAATTTATGCTTGGTTGCAAACCGGTGCGGGGTCTGAATGAAGGCACTGAACACATGCGCTCCCACCACACCGATACCCGGCATGCGCTGGAACTGGATGATTTCTGGATAACGCTTGCCCAACTCCACCATCGAGGTTCGGGCTTTGTTCCACAGCGCATCCGTTGCGTCCAGCTGCTCGTACAAGTTCTCCATGATCGCCCGTCGTGCGTTCGTTGGCAATTGATCCAGATATGAGGTACGATGTTTTTTCGTGAACACTTGGGTCCCGGCCACATACGTCACGCCGGCCTGGTGGTACTTGGACTTGATTTGTGACTTTAAGCTGGTGCGATCACGCGTAAAACGCAAATACTGTTGCACCGTAATCTTAAAGTCTGTGCGGTGCTCCTGGTCCGGATGAAATACTTCGACCAATTCCCCCAGTCGAAGCAGTCGGCACAGGTCAGCAGCATCTCTGCGGTCATTCTTATTTCCACGACTGATGAGGGTATTGTGCCGAGGATCACAAACGATCAATCGCGTTACATACGGACGCAGCGCCGAAGCGATCCAGCCGGCCAACGAAGATTCCTCCAAGCCCAAATACTTGAATCGCGCAGGCAGTTCGATTACGTGACGGATCAGCGCCGCCTCCGAAGTCGAAAAGGTCTTGGTGGATACTATATGTCCTGAGGGGGACATGGCTGCCAGAACACAGATGCGCGTGTGGGCATCCAGCCCCAGATAAAGCGATTTGTACATGAGAACGAAGGTCTAATGAATGAGAACGGCGAAGGGGCAAGATAGCGCCCGCTTTTTCATTACACCTAAAAATACGGTTGATTTCGTAATGAGATTTTCGAGTTAATCCTTGGGAGTGCCCGAGCGAATAAGTGAGAGCTCTCACTTACTTCACTCGGGCGGAGCCTGCACTTGGGGCACGCAGCGATTCGATGTCACGGATTGGTCTCCTGCCGCCACTGCCATCACAGAATGGCGGTGCCTTAGGGCTTTACAATCCGCGCTCTCACAATCAGATCGGCGCCAAGGTCATCCGTAGTGGTGCCGTAGAGCAATCCGTCTCGTACTATCGGTTCGAGGTTTGTCCTAAGCGAAAACGGGAACCGGACCTCTCCCAGAAAATGTCCCTCGGCGCCGAACACATCGAACAGGCTCTCCTCATCCTCGGGAGTCGTCTCAACCCGCCTTACCCAAAGATTCCCCTCGTCATCACCGAAGAAAGAACTGACAACGGGTTTCGTCCTCGGAATCCTTGACTCGTCAACCTTCCCGCCTTGGTTGGTGAACCAGGTGAGATCCTCGCGGGCTGCTTTCATGTCTGCGCTGGTGACTGGAAGCGGTTCGAATTCCTTGGTTATCCTCCGAAGTACCTTGCCATCGGCCGCGATTTCTGCAAGCTCGTATGGCCTCGTAAGCAACGTCCAAAAGTTACCACTTGAGGAGAATCGCCAGTTGAAGGATCCCTGAAATGGAATGCTGGTCCTGATACTGCCTCCGCCCTCATTGACTACTTCGAAGCGTTCAGTTTTCACGGGACTCACCGGGAGTGCAATCGTATCAAGTGGAGCAAGGGACTGGTAATAACGGGCCAACAGCCTGCTTGTTTTCCCGGCTTCAAAGGAGAGCACGAGGGCATTGTAACGCCCCAACTGGTCGAAGCCACCTGGGTAGGGCCAAGAGTCCCAGCCAGTGCTGTTGATCCGTTCCGTTCTTTGGTAATTACCCGTGGAATCCAGGATACTAAGCTGGCCTTTCTGCATTTCCATAACCCAGATCTCACCGGTGCGGCTGACGTCCACCGCCGCGGCGTTTTCGAATTCCCCCGGTCCGGCTCCCCTTTTTCCGACAGTGCGCACCCAAACGCCGTCCGGACCGAAAATGTGGATTTCTTGCGACTGGTTATCGAGCGCGTACACCCGTCCTTGCGCATCTACGTCAAAGGAGCGAATGCTGCCGAACAAAATGGCATCATCGCCCGTGTCGCTTCCAAATCTCATCTCTTCCACGATCTGCCAGCCCTCATCCGGTGCCCAGAGGGGCTTATCAGCATTCCATACTACGATTTCACCGGAGGAAAGCGTATCGATTGTGCCAGACCATCCGTCGGAAGCATTGAAGCGCGCAGAGTCGCATCCGAGTACAAGCAATAGGCATGTCAAGACAAGGAGGACAGTGGCTATGGGAGTAGTAGACGGACGGCTGCGTGAGTGGCGTTGGATAATTACACGGGCTATAGTTGAAAAAGCGGTGTCTAAAGTCGGGTGACAT
This sequence comes from Rhodothermaceae bacterium bin80, assembly GCA_002238805.1. Taxonomy (GTDB): domain Bacteria; phylum Bacteroidota; class Rhodothermia; order Rhodothermales; family Bin80; genus Bin80. The sequence continues at coordinate 6,261 of MPNB01000001.1, forward strand.
TTGGCATTCGTGATTATTTGTAGGTACGTCCTATCTGATGTTGTGTTACACATGTTCAAAAAGGGGTGACTTGCAGAGCACAGAGTTGGTCCATGTCTGAACTCATCTTTCTGCAGCAGGTCCAACCCCTGATGCACGGAGTTTGTAGAGATGTTCCCCGGCACTCGGGACGTACAAATAGCCCTCTTCCGTATGTTTTTTCCAGTAGGAAAGGTCAATGGACCTGGGATCCCGATAACCCAAGCCAACCTTTTCGCAACGTTCCCGGGGAATTTGACTGGCTAGTGTGAGCCTGATGCGGGGTACCTCCACACCTCGCTCATAGGTCGTCACTCCCCGCACATGAGCCGCGTGTGCAAGAATCGCCCAGGGATATCGACCATAGCTGTCCCAATTCGCATTGAAGTACTCGGTGCCGTGAAACCCGATTTCATCCAGCAATTTGCCATGCGTGTACGAAAGCTCAGAAATGTGTGGAGCATATAAGAGTATCTCCCCACCGTCTGCGATTACCGGCTCCAGTTTGTACATCCCCTTTGCTCCTGTCCATAGATCATCATACATGGATGGCACGACTGCAAAGGCCTGACTGACCGGCGTATCCAACCAGGTAATGTGTAATTGAGCGGAATGTCTGGCTGCCCTTAACCAGGATCCGTCTCCTTCAGATCCTACATACACTCCTGCCAAACCACTTCCATCCACGACCATGTTCACGAAATAACGGGCGCAAGGAATCTCCCGGGCAGCTCGGTCAATCAGTCGCCGAACCGGGGTGTCATAGGTCCCGATAATTGCACGGCTAGTCATAAGAGCACCCACCCAATGTGTGAAGTCAATGACCTCTGGACCACTGATCCCAGGAAAGAAGTACTTATTTCCTCCTGAGAATCCTGCCACTTCGTGGGGAAAGACCGGGCCGCACACAAGGGCCGCATCATAGTTGAGCACCTTGTGATTTACTGTCACAGGGAGTTTTTGCTTTATGAGTCCATGCGTGATTGCAAAGACTTCCTCGGCAGGTATCGTCTTAAGTGTCACAAGTGCTGAGGGATCATCCCAAACATGATTGAAGAGACCCACCCGCGAATATTTCCCAACTCGTTCAATACGCGAAATCCCCACATGAGCCAGGAGCGCTGATTCACTCATCGGTGCGTGCGTGCCAAGAGCAACCAGGAAATCCAATGCAGCTACTCGCTCCAAGAGGAGATCACATATCAGACGAAAGATGAGCGGAATGGGTGCCGTGCGCGTAGCGTCCGGAATAATGACCAAAACCCGATCGCTGTGTGCAAACCTGTTTCGCAGTCCCTGTCCAAGGATTCGGGCTATATCCGTTTCCGTGAGCAGGCGCTCTTGTGATGCGTGCTCCATCAGGAATCTTGTGAGTAAAAATGGTTCAACATTTAGAATAATCCATTCCCAAAGTAATAGATTATGGACGAGTATCCCAAAGATTTCTCAGGCTTGAGCATGATGCACAAAAATGTATGTCTCGGAGGAATACTTCTGGTGCTTCTGGTAGTAAACACCGTTGGCTGCGAGACGTCCCCCGAACGCCCCAATATCCTGATTATTCTTGCAGATGATCTGGGATATTCGGATATCGGTGCCTATGGAGGCGAAATCCATACTCCCCATCTCGATACACTGGCAACAAACGGCGTCCGCTTCCGCCAGTTTTACAACACGGGACGCTGCTGCCCCACAAGAGCCTCACTCCTGACTGGCCGCTACCCACACGGGGCCGGCATGGGAGCTATGGTATCCAGTGTGGGCAGTGAGCTTACGACTGGTCCCTATCAGGGCTACCTGAGTGAATCCGCTGTGACCCTCGCAGAAATGCTTCTGGACGCGGGCTACAGTACCTACATGTCCGGTAAATGGCATGTTGGAGAGCGCCCTCAGCATTGGCCGCGCATGCGTGGCTTCGAGCGTTATTTCGGTCTCATCAGCGGTGCAAGCAGCTACTACGAGATCATCGAAAACCAACCGCGTAAGCGGCAAATGGCACTTGATGACGATCCTTGGAGTCCACCCGACTCAGGCTTCTATATGACAGACGCGTTCACGGACTATGCAATTGAGTTCCTGCAGTCTCATACATCCAACAAACCCTTCCTGCTCTACTTGGCCTACACCGCCCCGCACTGGCCACTGCATGCATTACCTCAGGACATTGCCCGATACGAAAATCACTATGATGACGGCTGGGATGCACTGCGCCAAGAACGCTATGCACGAATGCAGGCGCTGGGCGTTATTGACGAAAATTATGCTCTCACTCCCCGGCCCTCTGCTCTGCCTGCCTGGCAGGATCAGTCTGACAAGGAAGACTGGTCCCTGCGTATGTCAGTTTATGCCGCCATGGTCGACCGGATGGATCAGGGCATTGGACGGGTTATTGATCAGCTTCGAACCATGGGGACGCTTGACAATACTCTGGTCCTGTTTCTGTCGGATAATGGTGGCTGTGCAGAAAGTGTAAATGGGCGTCGATTGCATGATCCGAACACAACTGTTGGCGAGCGTGGCTCATATCTGGCCTATGAGGAAGCCTGGGCCAATGCCTCAAACACACCCTTCAGGCTGTATAAGCAGTGGACACATGAAGGCGGGATTGCGACCCCTCTTATCGCGCACTGGCCTCTTGGTATTGATGGGCCGGGTCGCATCGTGGATGAACCCGGCCATGTAGTTGATCTGCTGGCAACTATCGCCGATGTTAGCCATGCCACGCTGCCTCAAACCGACGGAACCAGCCTACTGCCGCTCCTGGATACACAGCAATATAATTGGCCGGATCGCACGCTCTATTGGGAACACATTGGTAATCGAGCTATCCGCCAAGGTGACTGGAAGCTTGTGTGGGACCGCAACCGCGCAGAATGGGAACTCTACAATTTGGCGACAGACGCGACAGAGATCTACGACCTTGCATCGGAGGTTCCTCAAATCACCTCACACCTGCAACGCCGCTGGGAAGTCTGGGCAGACTCTATCGGAGTTCGCAAAAATTGATCCAGTCTGAATACCCACACGCATTATCCCGAACGCAAACCAACACTCACGGATATATCCGTGCCAGAACGAGTTCAATCCTCATGCAGAATCTTGAACTTCAAACGGCCACCCACAGCTGGTTGAATTAGCCAGAAAAACTAAGCTTACTTCTTTGAATCATGCAACGTACAATCCTGATCACGGGGGCCAGTACGGGCATAGGCGCCGTTACAGCCCGCCGTCTAGCCAAGAATAACACGCTTATTCTCCACCATAACCAGTCTCCCATTGAGACTGTAGCAGAAGATGTGCGGAAGCTGGGAGGGATTGCGTATACCTCCCAGGCTGATCTCATGCATGAATCTGGCTGTCGCGCGCTCATGCGAGATGTAGTCCGTGTTACGGACCACCTTGATGTACTGGTCAACAACGCGGGCAGCCTGTTAGAGCGTCACACAGTCGAGAACCTGACCTGGTCGCTCATGGAACGCATCTTTGCATTGAACACTTTTTCAGCAATCCTGCTCACACAGCTGTGTATTCCGTTCTTGCGGAAAGGCACCTCGCCCAGTATCGTAAACGTGACCTCCATCGCTATGCGGCATGGTGCACCCACAGCAACAGCGTATGGAGCGGCAAAGGGGGCATTGGACTCTTTTACGCGCGGGTCGGCTCGTGAGCTTGCACCCGAAATACGCGTCAATGCCATCGCTCCCGGTGTTATCCTTACACCGTTTCATGACCGATACTCTACTGAGGAAAAGTTGGCTGCTATTGCCAGCGATACGCCTGTGGGCTTCAACGGCGAGAGCGATCATATCGCACAGGCAGTAGAATTTCTGATTGAGAACTCCTTCATTACCGGCGAAACCATAGATGTCAATGGTGGACTATTCATGCGCTAAGCGCCCTCGTCACACATTTTTGCTGCCCCTGCTCATCCTGGTTTTTTCTGGGTGTTCTACATCTGACCAGGAAACAGACATGCCCCCCAACATCATTTACATCATGGCCGATGATTTGGGGTACGGAGATCTGGGCAGCTATGGTCAGACAACCATCCAAACCCCGCGGCTTGACCAAATGGCTGCCGAAGGGATCCGGTTTACCAGTCACTACGCAGGCAGTACGGTATGTGCGCCATCGCGCTGTGTGCTCATGACCGGCCTTCACAGCGGTCACTGCCGAATTCGCGGGAACGCACGGCTTCCCCTGGAGGATGAAGACGTAACTGTGGCCGAAGTGCTTCAGGATGCTGGATATGCGACAGGTCTCGTTGGTAAGTGGGGACTAGGGGAGGCTGGATCTCCAGGCATACCAAACCGTCAGGGATTTGATTATTTCTACGGATACTTGAATCAGGTCCACGCACACAATTTCTATCCCGAATTTCTGTGGCGTGACACCACACAGGTGGCTCTCCAAAACGAAGTGGTCGCCGTTGGCAACTTCGGCGGATACGCAACGAAAAGAGTCGACTACTCACACGATCTATTCACAGAGGAAGCGCTTGCGTTTATCGACCGACACACGGATGGCCCGTTTTTTCTTTACCTGGCCTATACGATCCCCCACGCAAACAATGAAAGCCGTCACGGCGGATTACACGGCATGGAAGTCCCCGACTATGGCATCTACGCCGACATGGACTGGGAGGACGCACACAAAGGTACTGCCGCCATGATTAGCCGCCTCGACAGGGATGTTGGTCGGTTACTGGACCATCTCGCGGCGCAGGGGATTGACGACAACACGCTGGTGGTCTTCACGAGCGACAATGGCCCACACCGTGAGGGCGGACGCGATCCGGAATTATTCGACAGCAGTGGCCCGCTGCGTGGTATCAAGCGGGCTCTTTACGAGGGCGGAATACGCGTGCCACTCATAGCCCGATGGCCCGAACGAATTGCAGCAGGCACCGTGAGCGACCACCCATCAGCATTCTGGGATTTCCTCTCGACAGCGGCAGAAATAGCCGGCGTTGAAGCACCGGAAACGGACGGGCTTTCATATCTCCCTGCGCTGGCCGGAGAAAACCAAGAGGCGCATGATCACCTGTACTGGGAGTTTCACGAAGGTGCAGCCCCCACGCAGGCCGTTCGCAGCGGCAACTACAAAGCTGTCTACTTTCATGAAAGCGGTGTCACAGAACTCTACGACCTGGAACAGGATCTCGGCGAAACTATCGACCTGTCGGCCCAGATGCCCGGGCTGGCTGATAGCCTGGTAGAACTGATGAGACACGCACGCACACCAAATGAGCGTTGGTCAATCACGTGGACAACTACTGAACTACCGTAAAGGGTATAGTTGCCATAGTACTCTCCCACGCCATGGCGAGCGTCCCCCCCGTCTCAGTCACATCAAAAAACGAGATCGTGAATTGATCGATACTGAACCCAACATCTTCGACCATCATAGCAGCACGTACCACATCCTTGTCCGGCGTGTAGTTGTAGGACCCCCACAAGCCATCGCCGGGAGCTCTGCCGGACTCCTTGGCTTCGTGCGTAGATAGAATCAATGTCCAGTCACCTTGGTCCAGCTCTACAAAGACGCTGTATTCACCGGCAGGAATTTCTGTGCCGCCGATCATAAGGGGAACTTCCGTATGTAACCTGGTAGATTTGTTTGCGCCTGCACGCCAAACTGGTGCAGGGCCCGTCACCGTCGTCCCATATTCCTCACCGGAACCGAATATTCCTGTCCGACCACGAAGAATTGGACGTCCATAGTCAACAATTATCCAAGCCTCCCCAATTTGGGTCGAAGCTTCTCCACGTGGGGAAGCCGGACGTTGAGCATATGCGTAATCGGCTCCAATCAGGAGGAGTACGAAGAAGAGCGTGGTGGTTTTGATTCGATGCATGACCAATTGGATAAGCTGATGAAAAGAAAAATCTCAGAGCGGCAATTAACGCAAAGCGTCTTCGGCTGTTTCGCCTGGCCTGTGCGAATGAGGGATTCCAGAATATCCAACCTTTTTGCTACGCTCAAACAAGTCAACAAAGGGAACCAAAAACGCTTGATCTTATTTTAGTATCTATGTCCGAACCATCGACGAATACGAACCGGCTCTACGCCTTGCTGCGAAAGCTGGCAAAGGGGGAAGGCCTCTCCGAGAATGAAACCACCGAATTAAGCAACGAGGTTTTTAACATGTCTGGGATTAACACGATTGACCGGATCGGCTCCCGCCTGGACGCAATGCAAGCGAAGCTGGATATGATGGCCGAAAGCAATCGCACTCAGTGGGAGACATTCAAAGAGTCCAACCAGGCGCAGCTACAGGCACTCCGAGAGTCCAATCAGACCATGCGCTGGATCCTAGGCATCGGAGTCACGGCAATCGGGCTCATAGTCGCCTACGGCACGTTCTTCGCCGGCTAGGCATCCATCTTGCCCCCCCTATCCCCTCTCACCAAGTATCCGAATATTAGGATATAGGGGGCACTGGATAATCGATGCGTCTGGGGAACCCAAAGCCCGTGCCAGAGTCCGGGCGAGCAATATAAAGTTACACCACTTTATGCCCGGTTTTCGCCGATTTTGATTGGATTTGATGGGGGATGATGACGGCAAAAACGCGGAAACGTCCTCTGCGCAAGAGCGGCCCACATCTAATCATGACCGACTCCGAGTACGCCTCCGTCCATTCCCAGTCCGTGTCCTCGTATGTCCGAAGGCTCGCCCTTGGCCATCGCCTCGAGTCCGACTACTATCCAGCGGAGATCAACCGCGTGCGGGGAATGGGGCAGCGTTTCAATAAATTCATTCACGGCCTACACATCGACCCCACAATCATCTCCGTGTGCTTACCCCTGACGAAGTCTGCCATCTCCTGGCGGAGCGGCTGCACGAGAGCAACTGCAATTTCACACCCGCGGATTTCCTCGCGAGCTTCAATCGGGGTGTGCGCCAGGCGCTGAGGGACGCGTAGGACGCCCATAGAGCGTCTCAGGCTTGATTAGAGCCATCTGGACGGCTCAAACCCTTTTAGAACGTCCTGCGGGCGTCATACGTCCTCCTACGCGCCCTGAGGCACGCCTGAGGAGGGTGTACAGGGCACGTAGACGCGTCTAAGAGCGTCTGGGAGCCTGTGGGGGCGTCTGAGTGTGTGTGAGGTCGCGTCTCTCGCGGCCTGGAGCGTACTAGGATGCGATCAAACGCAATCTAGGCTAAATTAGACGTCGTGATACGTGCTTTTCGACGTCCCTTGACATGAAACAAACACGCACCTACACCTGCCGCCTGATCTCTATCTCCCGAGGGAAGCGGCGTAAGCTCGATAGCCTGTTCGCCGGCATGTGCCTGTGGTACAACTTCTTTGTTGCGCAATGCAAAGAAAACTCCCGACTGTACCGCGCCTGGAAAGACGATCCAGACAGCAACGAAAAGCCTAAGACACCGAGTTACTATGACTGGTGCAACCTGATCACCCAGCAGGAGCGGACGGGCAGTGTACCCAACAAGGACGGGGAGCTGATTGACACCTCATGGCTGCCACGCGCTGCCAAATGTAATGCCGCGAAACGAGTCAATCTTGCATTCAAGGAGTTCCTGAAAAGTCAGCGGAGGTTCCCGCGCTTCAAGCCCTTTCATCGGATGCAGTCCTTTGAGGTGGCGCTTGTACATGCCTCCCTGACGCACATCGCCGGCAACAAATGGGCCTTCACGGTTCCAACGATCAAGGCGCGCCTGCCATTCACAGACAACCACGGCGTACTGGATCCCTCCAAGTCCACAAAAAAACTGGCTCTTCCCTTTTTTAGTGGAGGAGGTCAATTTCGGACTCCATCTGGATATAGATCCAGTCCTCCAAGATAGAAGTAGATTGCGTTGGCAAATCGCTGTTTGTTGCGGAATCCGCGACTCCGGACTTTAATGGTTTTGATTCGGGAGACTCGATGCCATAGACATGACTCATCTCTTTGATCTCGATCTTCATTAAACTGATTCAGATGGTTAGAATGATGGAAAACCCCGAGAAAATGATCCCTAGGGTAGACTGAAAATAACGGTAACCTCAGTCCGCACCATTCAAAGTAGCTCCGAATCTAAGGTTGCTTCCACTATATTTGGGGAAGAGCCAAAGAATATAATTGACGGAACGAATATTTGAAGAGTTAATACATTGGGTAGAGGCTCGGATGTAGTATATCGGGTGCTGGTAGTGATCCCCGTCCTGTGGACAGGGTGACTACCAGCCTTAAAGCCATACATAACCGGTTCTGCCGCGAATATTGTGGAGAACCGCAAACACATTTTATAATGCGAAAACGAAGAAACTCCTTGATCGATCATTTATCGCTCTGTTTTGTGCAGCTATGCTGATGTTTTTCGGCAGTAATGCAGACTCATACAGTGCTGTGGCCGATATAAAATGCAACCATACATGTAGCTTTATGTATTGCACAGGCGGTTCCCAGGTATGTGAAGCGGGCGTCAGATGTTGCGACGTTGAGGATCTTCCCTGTACTACAGATGAAGCATGGCAGGTAACATGTTACGACGGCGTAGATTTCGGATGAAAGTAACTCTTAAATCTCGGGTGCTTTTTGCATCATTGATATTCGCAGTGCTTATTGGTCTATCGGGGTGGACGTCTAATAATGCTGGACCTAGTATCGTCCCCGATTGTGGTGACTCGCAATCATGTCATGCGGTGGAATGTGGCGGGGGAAATATGTTTTGTGCATCTATGCCATGTCAGTCGTGTATAGACTTTTTTATTTCAATTTGCTTCCCAGGGCTACAGATATGTTCTAAGTGGGCATGGCCTTAATGAACAATAGGTACACCGTCCTGATCTGCTTTTTTGTTTTGTCCTGCAGTAGTGGCGAAGACGAGGCTACCCTCGGAAAGTTTTTGTTTTTAGAAAAAGCTGAGGAGCAACAAACAAGTGAACGGGTTTGGGAAAATGTTTCTGTGAGTAAGATTTTTGAGTTGCCTGCAGATGAAGAGAGTATGCTGTACGACCCCCAGTATATCATACCGGACACCAATGGAGATATGTATGTTGTAGACTACGGGGCGTATCAGATTTTGCGGTTTGATTCTACAGGCAATTATATCATGTCCTATGGAAGTGGTGCTGGTCGTGCCCCCGGCGAATTTGTAAGCATATCTGGTGTTGAAGTAGCGTCTGATTCGCTCATTTATGTAACAGATTCCAACAACGCGAGAATTTCTTCTTTCTCAAAGGCGACAGGGAGTTTAATAGATTCAAGAGCATTTGACAGGCAGGAGGCTCCTCACCGGCACGCCATAACAGATACAGGCATAGAGTACATTTTCCGAGCGTTTAACAAACTAGCCTTTGAATCTAATTTCAGGGATAGATCGGTTGAATTTGGAGAATTAGTGGAAGGTGACCGTTTCGTCTCTGCGATGGTGGCAGACGGGATGATAGAAACGTATAAAGACCTGATGATCTATGTTCCTTTGCGCTTTCCTGTAATTATGGTTTATGATGTGAATGGTAGTCTCGTTCGGGCAAAGAAGACAATGACCCTTGACAGATTTGAAGAGCCCCAACTTGTACGATATGTGATGAATGGAATTGAGAGCTATAGGATTGAAGGCGATTACGTGAATAGTCTCATAGTAAGTGTCGTGGGAGACGAATTGTTGCTTCAGTCCACAAGCGATTCAGAAGATCAAATTGTTGATGTATATGAAGCCGGGTCGGTCGAGTACAAGTATTCCTTTAGATTGGATTACTACCCGGCATATATAACAAATGATCGAATATATCAGCCAACCCGCGATGGCACTGTGATTGTCCATTCAATAAACAGACCTTCTTAAGTCAAGGGTGAGGTGGGAGCGTAGGTCTTTTACGAAAGGATTTTTTATACCTTGCCCCACAACTGCACCCGTGCGAAAGATACTTCTGGATTTTGGTCCAGGCGAAATGCCGTTTCAGGATTGAACAGTCAAACCCTTATGATTACCACCTTCGAATAGATGGGCGACAGTATTCACGGGGCCAGACAATTCGTGTTATCTCGTGGGCATCTGCGTTACAGGTGGCACAGAGAATTGACCGCTGTCAACATTTTTGAGATTACCGTGCCCTCGTACGCACTCACGTTGACCAAAATCATCTTTGTCTCCTGAAAACTCCTGTTTGCGTTCGTAAACTGGAGGTGTCTCACAAACCCTGGCACCCCGCACATGTGCAAAATCTCCATTGTATATTCTATGTCGGTATATCTTGCACGACCTACTAACTGATTCTGAACCCGCCAAACCTCCGCCTACTTAAATGATTAGTCGCAATCGCCTCTTTTACGGTAGCTGCCTCGCTCTACTAACGACAGCATTCGCTTTCACGGTCATTGCCGGAATTGCCTTCTCCGTAAAATCCGAGTTCATTCTCACGAACGCACAACTCGGTGTATTCACCGGTGTGTTTTTCATCGGCTTTACGGTCAGCCAGGTTATTTTTTCTCCGCTTTGCGATGTGATCGGTATGCGATGGATCGTGCGAGGAGCATTTGTTGGTCATGTGGCCGGTGCCATCCTGATCATGACAGCCCAGGGCTATGTGCCGGCTGTTGCCGGCTCCCTTTGTGCCGGACTTGGGGCGGGATTGGTTGAAGCCGGATGCAACCCCCTTGTTGCTGCACTCTATCCAGATAACAAGACCTCCAAACTGAACCACTTTCACATGTGGTTTCCATACGGAAATCTGATCGCAGCCATCCTGCTAACAGTGATCTTTGCACAACTCGGAGCCGGATGGCGCTCGCAGCTCATACTGGTACTGGTACCTGCACTGGGTTATGGCCTCATGATGTTTACAGCCCCCTTTCCACAGACGGAAGGTGTCACAGCGGGCGTATCCGTGGGCGAGTCCTTCAAAGCACTCCTCGCTCCTATTATGCTCATCATGATGCCTATGATGCTGCTCACAGCGTCTATGGAGCTTCCGCCCTCAAGCTGGGTCCCCTCTGTACTTCAGGCAGGTGGAATAGATGGTTTGCTCGTGTTTGGGTTTGTGTTTGGTATCATGGGCACACTCCGCTTACTCGCCGGCCCGGTGGTCAAAGCCCTCACGCCGACCGGCATCCTGTTCGGAAGCGCTGTACTAGCCACATTAGGGCTTTTCCTGTTTAGCATGGCGGAAACAACCCTGATGGCTTTCCTGACAGCCGCGATATGGGCCGCCGGGATTGCTTACTTCTGGCCGACCATGCTGGGCTATGTTTCTGAACGAAATCCCAAGAGTGGCGCGTTGGGTCTCGGGGTCATGGGGGCTGTAGGAATGCTTGCGTCCTTCTTTGTAACGCCCTGGTTGGGAGGCGTAGCCGATGACCGAGGACATGACACGCTCGACAATGAGACTGTCATCCAAATATTTGAGGATGTCAATATGGAGTTTCCCGGTATCGCAGAAGATTCTGGACCACAGGAAGCTGACATTATGGCCGTTAATTCTACCGTGGCGGGCGTGTTAGCAGAGTACGAAGGCAGTGGAGAACTACCCCGTGGCAGTACAATGCAGGCACTCAGGGCCGTTAGCGGATCCGGTGTCGAATCAGAGATTATAGGCCGGGCACAGGCTGAACTGAACCCCGCTGACAACGAGGGCGGTCGACGTTCTTTCCGAACACTCGCACCCTTCGGCATCATACTGATCGTTGTCTTTGGACTCCTACTCCTGAAAGATCTTCGCGCTGGCGGCTATCGGGCCGAAAAGCTCGGCAGCCATTGATCGTTGTAATCTGAAAAAGTCAGGAAACACTCTGGAGTACTGCGTCCCGAAGCACTTCTGCCGGGTGTAGCGGGTGCGTAATACCGCAGTGCTGCAGTTGATGGCGACAACTGGTGCCCGGCGCTACAATTAATGTGTCGACACCTGTGCTGCGCATCGTAGGCGCCAGTCGGCGCTCAGCCATCTTTCGGGATATTTCATAGTGCTCCTTCTCATAACCGAAGGAGCCCGCCATGCCGCAACAACTGGTGTCAACCTCGCGCACGTGGTAGTTTTCAGGAAGCGCCAAGATTTTCAATGTTGATTCAGTACCTGCAAGTGCACGCTGGTGGCAATGCCCATGCAGGAGGAGCTCGCGTGCTGCACTGGTGAAGGAGAGAGATAATCTCCCCTCTTTTGCGAGGCGGGCCACAAACTCGTCAAAAAGCACCGCCTGCTGAGCAACCTCCTTCGCCTCCCTGCTATCAGGCAACAGATATAAATACTCGTCGCGCATTGACAGCAAACAACTCGGCTCTAAGCCAATAATGGGTAATCCCTCTCTTGCATACGGTGCCAGTCGCTCCACCGTATCCCTTGCTGCAGCACGCGCCTTCTTTACCATACCCTTCGAAATGAGCGGCCGCCCACAGCAACGGTGCCCCGGAAGTACAACCTCGAAGCCTGCTGCCTCAAGCACCTCTACCGCTGCTATCGCTACATGCGGTTCGTTGAACGTGTTGAAGGTGTCGTTGAAGAGCACAACGCGCTCCCTTCCCTGAGTGCTTTGTGGTCGCTGTTTGAACCACTTGACGAAAGATTTCCGGGCAAAAGCCGGCAACTTGCGCCGTCGGGAGATGCCCAAACCACGGTCAAGAGCAAACCGCACCGGCATACTGCCCAAAATTCCGTTAATCGGAGGAGCGAGAACTCCACTGGCCAAACGGGAGAGTTTTGCAATATCTCCAAACAGACGCGTGCGCAGCGGCGTACCGTGTTTTGCGTGGTACTGAGCCAAAAACTCAAACTTGATCTTGGCCATGTCGACGGACGAGGGACACTCAGACTTGCATGCCTTGCATTCCACGCATAGATCCATGACCTCGTACATGCGTGCGCTGGTCAGTTCCTCGTGAGGCAGAACCCCCGAAAGTGCAGCCCTTAATGCATTGGCACGCCCCCGGGTACTGTGCTCCTCTTCACGGGTAGCCATGTAGCTGGGACACATAACACCCGTTATGTCTTTGCGGCAAATCCCAGCTCCATTACACATTTCAATGGCCCGATCAAAACCATGCTCCGCACTGAAATCCAGGTTTAATTCCAGCGGTACGACCTCGTAGTTTGAGCCATAGCGCAAATTTTCGGTCGCTGCGGGAGCATCCACAACCACACCGGGATTCAGTAACCTTCCAGGGTCCCAAATCTCCTTCACCTCGCGATATAGCCGGTACAGATCCGGCCCGAAAAATCGCTCATTTATCCAGCTTCGCGCCCGTCCATCCCCATGCTCACTGGAAAGCGAACCTCCGTAACCCTGCAGAAGATCGACCGAAAAATCAATGATCTCGGGGATCTTGGCCACTTCTGCGGCCACTTTTGCATTGATCAGTGGACGAATATGGATGCAGCCTGCACTTGCGTGCGCGTAATAGGCCACACGCGTCCCCCTTTCCGTACAAAAGTCATCGACTTTTTGTACGTACTCCGCTAAGTGCTCTGTTGGAACTGCTGCGTCTTCAATAAAAGGTATCGGCTTGTGGTCTCCCTTAATACTCATCAACAACCCCAGACCCACTTTGCGAACTGTCCATACATTCGCCTGTCGGGCCGGATCCAAGACCGATAGCACACCTCCTTTATGTCCTCGCCTGACAAGGAGCGTGCGCAAATTCTCAATTTTCGAGCGCAGCTCTACTTCACCACTTCCATAAAACTCCGTAATCAGAATGCAGTCTGGATCCCCCTCGATAAAAGTTCGAAGCAGCCGCGCGTACTTGGGTACCTCCTTGCACAACCGCAGACCCAGGTTATCTAGCAGCTCTACTGCACTGGGGTCAGCCTCCAGAATGTCTGGAACTCGTCCAAGCGCCTCTGGTGTACTGCTGAATTGGACGATTGCTAACGCGCGTGCCGTAGGGACCGGTACCAGGTTCAGCGTCACATCCTGAATAACCGCCAAGCCCCCCTCCGCTCCACACACCAATTTTGCCAGATTAAAGCGGTGATCCTGGGGCACTTTGAAAGAGGGCCCTTCACCTATAAACCGATCAAGGTTGTAGCCGCCACACCTCCGCCAGTGACGCGGCGTTCCTTCGAGAATAGTCTTACGGTGACCAGGCGATCGCGTGAGCTCCACCATTCTGCGATACAAACCGCCTTCCAGACCACTCAGCTTTAACTTCTGTTCGAGTACCTCTGCCTCTAATGCCCCCAGATGTACCTGCGTACCATCACTCAACACAACATTCATGCTATGGACGTGGTCGGCGGTCATCCCGTAGCAAATGGAATGGCTTCCGGTCGAGTTGTTGCTCACAATGCCGCCCAAAGCCGCACGATTGCTGCTGGCCGGATCAGGACCAAACTGTAAACCACCAGGCTCCAGACTTTTATTTAGCTGGTCGAGCACCAGACCAGGTTCAGCGCGCACCCAACCCTCAGCCTCATTGACTTCCAGTATTCGGTTCAAGTGGCGGGTAAAATCCATCACCAGAGCCTCCGAAACCGCCTGCCCGGCAAGACTGCTGCCGCCGGTACGAGGAAGCAGAGGAACACCAAATTCGGCTGAGAGCGTAACCGCGGCATGTACATCCTCCCGTGAAGCCGGGAAAAAGACGCCATGCGGCATCACCTGGTAAATACTGGCATCCGTGCTGTAAAGCGCGCGGCTGTAGTCATCAGTTCGAACTTCACCCTGACTTTCCTTCTGAAGCGCGTGCAGAAAATCTGTCAGTGCCAAATCATTGTTCGGCATCAATAACTCAATATCCAGTGTAAACGATTTTCCAGATCCTGCCTTTCACAGAATCGGATATATAAACCGAACCATCCGGTCCCACCGCCAAACCGGTAGGCCTTGCCCGGGCGGATCCGGGGCTGGCTGGAGAATCTGTACCGGCAAAGCCCCCCGCAAACATCTCCGCTTCGCCCGTAACCTCATCCCCCTTCATCGGCAAATAACTCACCTGAAACCCCGCTTGGACCGGTGACCGATTCCAGCTTCCATGAAATGCCACCAACGCTCCACCCTGGTACTTCTCCGGATACTGCGTACCTGTGTAGAAGAGCAAATCATTCGGCGCCCAGTGGGCTGGGAATGCGTAGATTGGCAGTGCAGTGTCCGCGCATCGATCAATTAGATCACCATCACCGCCATACTCCGGAGCAAGTTTTTTTGTACCCGCCAAATGGTCGTAGTAGCAGTAGGGCCAACCGTAGTCTTCACCCTCTTCAACGGCAAATAATTCTTCCGCCGGCAGCTCGTTGTTCTGTGCTTCTGTGAAGTGGTCCGGCCATAACCGATGCAGGTCATCTCTACCATGCTGTACGACGTACAGTCGACCCTCATGCCAGGCATGTGCTATGCCGTTCCGTATTCCCGTCGCATAGCGCATCCCGTCGTCGTAGATATGCTGTTGCTCCGCATCTGCACCCACTCGCCATACGCCGCCATACCAGTCTAGTTGCGGGCACGGGTCAATCCCAGGGGAACCCAGCGAACGATGCACTTCTTGGCAGGCATTGGAAGGTGCACCAATATTTATGTAGAGATTGCCTGTCTCGTCGAATTCAAAGGGCTTAGCTGCATGACTGGGCTGATCATGGAAGCCATATACAACTACTTCGGGATCACTGGTGGGCGTCAACTCGCCCTCCTCCAACACGAACCGCAAAATAACCGTATCCGCAGCCAAATAAAGCGAACCTTCGCGCCAGTGGATCCCCGTGCCTCCTATTGTCCCGAAATATTCGATCAGATCTGCTTTTCCGTCTCCGTCATGATCACGCAAAGCTGCAATGGCGCCTTCATCATTCGGCGCACGGAGCGCTACATACACATCACCATTGTTGCGAACCGTCAAATGCCTTGCTCTCCCCAATGAGTCTGCCACAACCACCGCACAGAACTCGTCGGGAAGCATCAACCCATCATTTCCTTCTGCACAGGCGACCTCAAGGGGGCGTTCAACTGTACAGGCTGCCACGAACAGCAACGAGGCTATAAGGATTTGTTTCATTCTTCTTCGTCTTTAGTATCAAATAGTGTCGGCATTTCGCCTGGGGATTTTCTCCCAAAATGTCTATATGCCTGTTTGGTGGCTATACGCCCTCGTGGCGTGCGCTGCATATATCCCTCCTGAATCAGATAAGGTTCATAGACCTCTTCTATCGTTCCTGACTCTTCTCCGACCGATACGGACAGGGTAGAGAGTCCGGCGGGTCCGCCATTGAATTTATCAATGAGACTGAGCAATATACGCGTGTCCATGTCGTCCAATCCTTCGGAATCTACATCTAGTGCTGTCAATGCGCGATCCGCCATCATAAGGCTTATACAGCCATCTCCCTCCACCTGCGCAAAGTCCCGGGCACGGCGCAGTAAACGGTTGGCTATACGGGGGGTCCCCCGGCTCCGACGAGCAATCTCATACGCACCTTCCTCTTCAATTGGAACATCCAGAATTCTCGCCGAACGCGTAAGAATGGCCTGAAGCAGCTCAGCGCTATAATAATCATACCGAAAATCTATCCCAAACCGGCTACGCAAAGGGGCGGTCAACAGCCCCTTTCGTGTAGTAGCTCCCACCATTGTAAATCGGGGCAATGGAATCTTCACACTTCGGGCATTCGGGCCACTATCAATGACAATGTCAATGTAATAGTCCTCCATGGCTGAATAGAGATACTCTTCCACCAGTGGCGACAGACGATGCATTTCGTCGATGAAGAGAACATCCCCTTCCTTCAGTTTGGTCAGAATGCCTGCCAGATCTGCAGGTTTATCCAGGACTGGGCCAGACGAAGTGGTGATGGATGCCCCCATTTCCTCTGCAATAATGTGTCCCAGTGTCGTGTTATGATTGCAGAACCCGTTACCGATGAACGAATGAGAGCCTGGAACCACAAAATCGAACGTTTCTGCCTCCGCAGACTCGAGTCGCGTGACTGTGCTCCACTTAAAGTCACCCGTTGCTTTCGGTCTGTTTCCACTTGATGCTTCCAAGGCAATCAAGTGCTGCTTTGTAAACCGGAGATCTTGGTAACCTCCACTTTCGACAGAACCCTGCACAGACTCTTTCTTCAACACTACAACCCGGTCTCCGAGCTCAATCGACGCAAGCGGTCGCCAGGTCATATAGCCTTGGGCCTCTGCCAGTACGGGATGTGCCGGGGTACCCTCTACAGACTGTCCGCAGCTTGTAAAGAGACGAATCGTAGGACCAAGTCCACTGGCATACACATGTGACGTACGCTCCGCGCCGAGCGCTCCAGTGATTGTTACAGTATGGTTTCTGCATTCACCGGGACTAAGATTGGTTGGAATCAGGCACCCCATAGGCACGCAGCCCTGGGGAGTCTGTATTTGTGTATCTGCCGTTACACACTTGCCCAACCCCGGAGGACCAGATAAAAGTACATGGTCGAGACTCTCCTCCCGCTCCAGAGCAGCCTGCATAAATATGCTGAGGTTGCCCTTGATTTTCTCTTGTCCGATAAAATCCTCCAGTTTACGCGGGCGGAGCCGACGTTCAAAGTCTTTGTCTTGAAAGCTAGGGGCGGCTATGCTTTGGCGCTTAATCATCAACAGGATGCAACATGTATTAACCTTCGGTACTTAACCGAACCACCGTAAGATCGTAAGATACTGGACTATACAATTGCAACCCCCGTAACTGCCCGCTACGTTTCGGTGGTAGGTGCAACTTAATCTAAGAAACGCGTATCCGGCATATGCTGAATCTGAGTCAAGAATTAAGGCTGCAACAAAAACTGTCCCCGCAGCAGATTCAGTATATCCAGCTGCTGCAGTTACCAACGCTTGCACTGGAACAGCGCATTCAGCAGGAACTGGTGGCGAACCCGCTGCTCGAAGAAGGATCTCCTGACGAGATATCACCTGAGCCGGAGGGGGAGTCCGTTGACAACAACAATGACGAAGAATTTGACTTGGAAGATCTGTTACCGGATGCAAATGATCTGTACGGATACAAAGCTCGCGTGGACCACAACCAGGTAGACAGGGAGATCCCCCTCGCAGCCGCCGAATCTCTGACCGATTATCTACGCAGACAAAAAAAGTTCTTGAATCTTGATAGACGAGACACGCTCATCGCAGAGCAAATCATAGGCTCCATTGACGAGGATGGCTACCTGCGAAGAGAAATTCCCTCAATCGTAGATGATATCACATTCAACTATCGAGAGGAATTGACAGAAGAAGATGTGATTCGCGTGTTGCACCATATCCAGCGATTTGATCCACCTGGAATTGCGGCACGCAGCGTGCAGGAATGTCTATTGATCCAATTGGAATTGATCCCGGAAGATACTCCCAGTCGAGATATCGCTCTCCAGGTGGTTGGCAATCTGTTTACTCCCTTCGCCCGAAGACAGTACGAACGCATCAAGGAGCGGTTGGACATTAATGATACAGTTCTCAAATCTGCTATAGACCTCATCCAATCGTGCAACCCCAAACCTGGAGAGGGCACGTTCACTCCGCAGGAAAACTATGTGACTCCTGATTTTCTGGTTCACAATACTGACGGCTCGTTTGTCATTCAACTTAACTCCGGCAATTTCCCAACGCTTGCGGTTTCCAAACCGTACAGGGAAATGATTGAAAAGATGGCCGCTGACAAGCAGACCGGCTCAAACAAACCCTCCGATGTAAAAACGAAGCAATTCCTTCGCTCCAAGTTTGAATCGGCAAAGTGGTTCATTGACGCAGTGCAGCAACGCCGCCAAACCATGCTCTCCGTCATGCGTGAGATCGTCGCTTTCCAGGAAGCCTTTTTTATTTTGGGAGAGGGGCACCTGCGCCCGCTTATCCTCAAGGATATTGCCCAGCGGATCGACATGGACATTTCGACTGTCAGTCGTGTTGTGAGTGGAAAATATGTTCAATGTGATTTTGGTATCTACGAGCTCAAATACTTTTTCTCCGAGGGGGTAGCGACTGAGTCCGGTGTCAATGTGTCGAACAAGGAAGTCAGAGCTATTATTTCCGGCATCATTGAGCAGGAGGACAAGACAGATCCACTGACGGATCAGGCTATTACGGTTATCCTGAAGGAGAAAGGATACAGAATCGCTAGACGCACCGTATCCAAGTACCGAGTACAACTGGGGCTGCCCGTTGCCCGGTTGCGCAGAGAGATCGTTTTATCCTGATTTCTACCCGGAATCTGTCTCACAGGAATCATGCAACGAGCACATTGAGTGTGATTGATGTCAAACAGCCGAGTATCATACTCGATCAACTGAGTATCAACTACTTTCGATGGACGCCAACCTCAAACCCCAACGCTTAGGGCAACTGGACGACATCACCTATGGCAAAACTTCGAACATTTTGACACGGGCAACCGGCTTTATCGAAGCTTATGACTATTCCCTCAACCCATACTCCGGTTGTGCTTTTGGTTGCACGTACTGCTACGCTGCGTTCTTTTCCAGGAGTCCATACCACCGGGACAATTGGGGTTACTGGGTCCGTGTTAAGGAGAATGCAGCAGATAACCTCAACCGAAAACTTCGCCGCAATAGCCGTTGCCTGGACGGAAAACGGATTTACATGAGCAGTGTCACGGACCCCTATCAACCTCTTGAGCGAAAGCTGGGGCTCACTCGTGCAGTCCTGGAAAAGCTGCAAAGACCGAGACAAACTCTGACCATAAGCCGCGTCCCAAACTGGTGGTTCAAACACGCGGCCCGGATGTAGTCCGTGATTTGGATCTCTATCAGGCTATCGTTGAAAATGGCGGCAGCGTACAGATAAACATGACCATCACTACGGATGACGAATCTGTGCGGCGCACGTTCGAACCGAAATGTCCCGGGAATCATCAACGGCTAGAAGCAATCAGCGCAGTGGCATCGTCTGGAATTGCAACCTGCATCACACTGACACCATTACTTTGGCTGCACAACCCAATAAAGTTTGCTGAGCAACTTGTTTCTACCGGAGTCTGGCGTTTCGTATCACAGGCTTTTCACTTCAACAGGGGTAGGTTTGTAGCCATGACACGGGATGACGCCCTCAACATCATGTCACAAAAACTCGGCTGTGACCTGACGTCTCTGCCGCACGAATACCTACAGCGATACGGTGCATGGCGACATACACTCGCCCTTTGTTTAGATGGCTATGGATTGACCCTCGAAGAGGGCAAAGCCGGCTTTGAGCCTCCCTTTTGAGGCTATAATCCCTATTAATTGCGTATATCCGGCCTGTTTTGTGTAGGTGTTTCAACCTCGTGGACGTAAAACGCAACTTTGGCCCGATTTTTGCCGTAGAGATTGCCAAGCACTGACACCTAACTGATACAATGCCAAACAAGAAAGCCAAACACTCGAACCCGATGGTGCATCTTTTTGCACGATACTTGGCTGGCCAGATTGAGGAACCACTCTGGAAACGATTCCTCTCCGCCTTGGAATCTTTCGAGTCGAATCCGCTGGAACGCTCTGCCTTCATTGCATTTTTCGATGATTCTCTTGTAGGCACAGGCGGCCGCTCAGCACCTCACCTCAATCGCTTACTTGCGGAAACGGTAAAGGCATAGCCGGAATGCCGGTTCTACAATACAGACACCGCTGACGGTTGCATGCCCATTCCTCGTGGGTATAAACCAAAAGTTTTTGATTCCAAAGGGCCGATATCGTATGATCTGGCCCTTTTGTTTACCTTCCACCGTTTGATCCGAATATTGGTAGCTGGCGTACAAGCTGCATTCCAATCACGGAAGCCCTACAATAAGCTCCACACAGATTGGTGCGTTACACTCCAAGCAAAGCAAGCCAGCCCAGTATTGTTGAAATGAAACGATTCGAAGATCTTTTCCAGGAACTGGAGGACAAGGTGCGTCGACAGGATCCGACATCTGGCACGGTACAGACAGTCAATGCGGGGACGCATGAGATTGGCAAAAAAATTCTGGAGGAGGCAGCAGAAGTATGGATGGCCGCAAACCATGAGACCCGTGAGTGCACCGCCGAAGAAATCTCCCAACTGCTATATCACATTCAAGTCATGATGCTGGCCTGCAATCTGTCGTTGGAAGACGTTTATCGACATCTTTAGGTCAACAGTATCCAAATGCTGCAAATTGCATTACCCAACAAGGGCGCACTTGCTAACGACTCGATAGAGCTCATCAAGACAGCGGGCTACCGATGCCAACGATCAGGGCGTGAATTGCGTGTCCGGGATGCTAAAAACGAAACCCTGTTCTACTTCCTGCGACCACGTGATATTGCAACCTACATCAGCAACGGTGTCCTGGATTTAGGGATCATTGGTCGAGATTTTCTGATTGAACAGCAGGCCAACCTTGAAGAAGTTCTTCCCCTAGGTTTTGGAGTGGCCCGGCTGTGCTATGCAGGCCCACGCAATCAAAACCTTAGCCCTAATAATTTCGCCGGGCTACGCATTGCTACTTCGTTTAGACATTTGGTTTCTCTTGATCTGGCAAAAAGAAATATTCAGGCCGAGATTGTGCCGCTTGACGGGGCAGTCGAGGTGTCCATTCAGTTGGGGGTGGCAGATGTGATCGCTGACCTTGTCCAGACAGGACGTACACTGGAAGAAGCACAACTGTCCATGATTGGCGAACCTATCCTGGAAACTGAAGCATTATTGGTTGGACGTGCAGGAATTCTTGAAGCCAAGACCGCTGCGGATCTTTTCGTGCGACGGCTCCAGGGAATACTCCTCGCCAGAACCTATGTTATGGTCGAGTATGATTGTCCACGCACATCACTGAAGGAGGCCTGTGAGGTTACGCCCGGTATTGAATCCCCGACTATTGCTCCACTAAGTAAGCCGGACTGGATCGCAGTTAAAGCAATGGCTAATCGCAAGGACGCCAACCGGATTATGGACGATCTTGAGAAACTCGGTGCAAAAGGCATTTTAGTTACCGATATTCGAACCTGTAGAATCTGATAAATTTGTGTTTCATTCACACCTCAAACTCATGGTGCTGGCCCTGATCTGTGGGTCTGCAACCGCATGCAACCAATCGACCACGTTGCAAGATGCGGTGCAATCGGTCATCAGCGAATACCCTGGTGCTACCGTTGCCGTAGCCGTTCGGGATGCCAGTTCGGAGACTACTCTGGATATTCTTAGCGATCGCTCTTTTCATGCTGCCAGTACCATGAAGGTGCCAGTCATGATTGAGGTCTGGAAGAGAGTGCAGGCAGAACACCTGGTTTTAGATTCAACCCTTGAGATTCAAAACTCCTTTCACTCGATCGTAGATGGATCACTCTACAGCATCGAAGAGGATACCGATGATGCCATTTATGAGCGTCTGGGCGATCGCATGACGATCTCAGAATTGGTCTACCAAATGATCACCGTGTCGTCCAACCTCGCCACTAACCTCCTGATTGATTTCCTAGGAGCCGAGTCTATTCAGGAAACAGTCGACTCTCTCGATGCTCCCGGCATGCGGGTGCTTCGAGGGGTTGAGGACCTTAAAGCATTCGATCTGGGCCTCAGCAATTCGACCACAGCTCGTGCCCTCGCAACCCTTATGGAAGCCATCAGCCAAGGCCAGGCGGTGAATGCGTCAGCTGATACCAGTATGATCGACATACTCCTGGATCAGCAATTCAACGAAATGATTCCTGCCGGACTGTCGGAAAACACACGCGTGGCCCACAAAACCGGACAGATCACCCGGATTCACCACGATGCCGCAATCATATACCCGCACAACGCCCCGCCGTATGTGCTGATCATCTTAATTGAGGGATTGGAGGATGGGACGGACTCTGCTGCCCTAGGAGCTTCGATCACACGTACAGTACATGCTGCACTACGCGACGGAATCTGAGTGACACTATCGGACGATACCTAGCATGTGGTGAGCAAGGAAGATTTCAACGTGTCGTTGCGACTGCTGTACTGGCAGCCAACCTCCACCCGCTGGAATCTCTGTGGCCAACCAGACACGCAAGCGAATCAAACGTCAGCACACGGCTTGCGGCGTGAACAGCACTCGCTTCATTTCGGAAAGAAAACCAAATAGCCCATTCGATCGGAATGCGTACGCACCCCTTTTGCCATGCAAATTGTGTGGGATTTTGCAGGGCACATCCAGCCGGGGTGGATTATGGCGTAGGCTACTATTGGTTATTCTTATCTGTGCTGTGCTTCGGTCTACTTCAATGCAGATATGCAAGACGGGAAAGAAAGCGTCTGTTCACCTACCATATTCGTTTATGAGCGTCCCGTTGGTTTGGGCGCTAATGCCTGATGGGGCATGAAGGTCGGGATGGTATCCTCAAACTCGGGCTCCAACACAATGGAGCCTAAGGTTTGATGAAATACGCGCCCGTTTTTTTCAAACTTTTCACCTTTACTCACAATACTCGTGGTGGAACCTATTAAATAATTCCCACACTTAACTTGGAGTGTTTTGCGCTATGAGTTCAGATGCATCTGCTTCCACCACGCCGTCCTTTGAAGATGGGGCTTCCAATAGCCGAGTGACTACGATTGTCTCCAGATTCTCAATACGCCGCTGTGCGGCCGCGAGTGCGTCTTCGGTTTCAATCAGACGCGCAGTGTGGTCCTCCGTATAGGAGGATCCAACTTGCGCCTTCTGAAGGTCCACCCACTTGGAATATGCGTGGTAAACCAAAGGAGCTATAATAGCAACAACGGGAACTATCACCCAAATCATGACTCAAACCAAGAAAATTTATCAAATACTTCTTCTTATCAGGATACTCAATTCTGAGTGTACGGTTGCATGATCAGGAACCTGACTCGAACTTTTCACCGAATACTGTACCGCCGGAGAAACGCACGCTGGGTTGCACTCGAAGCAGCCCTAGGTACTCGCATTTATAACTTCACACTGTTCGATAAAGCATTGCGTCACCCCTCTGCTGAAAGTGATCGAACAGTTGGATTACTGCGATCCTATGAACGGCTTGAATTCTTAGGTGATGCGATCCTGGACGCAGTCGTTACCGAACACCTGTACCAGGAATTCCCCGACCAGATGGAGGGATTTCTGACCGCTCTGCGATCCAAACTCGTAAGTGGTGAAGCCTGTACAAAAATTGCCCACAATCTTAGACTGATTGATTTTATAGAATTGGGTCCGCACCTGGACTTGCAAAACGACCGCAAAATTGACTCAGTGCTTGCCGACTGCCTGGAATCCATAATTGGGGCTATTCATCTAGACAGTGGTATAAGCTCATCCCGAAAATTTATTCATGCACACGTACTGGGCGGAGTAGATCTGCCCGAACTGGCAAACAGGAACGACAACTATAAAAGCACACTCCAGGAGCTTGCCCAGTCCAAGGGATGGAAGCAACCAATGTACATTGTTGCGGAAACGAATGGCCCTCCCCGTAACCGTATCTTTACTGTTGATGTTTACGTCAAAGGGCATTACCGTGGGCGAGGTCAAGCAAGGAAAAAAAAGAAAGCGGAGCAAAGCGCTGCCCGTCAGGCTCTGCAATTCTTTTCCGACAGGAAGTAATCCAAAAATGGAAGC
The DNA here is from genome assembly GCA_002238805.1 of Rhodothermaceae bacterium bin80. Taxonomy (GTDB): domain Bacteria; phylum Bacteroidota; class Rhodothermia; order Rhodothermales; family Bin80; genus Bin80. The sequence continues at coordinate 30,723 of MPNB01000001.1, forward strand.
CTGAGTGCTACTTGTAATCCTCGGCCGGTTTTTGCTCCAAAATCATACAAGACTGTACAATGAGCACGTACTTACCACACGCAGATCGCTTTGCTGCGCGCCATATAGGTCCGTCGAAGGACGATGTGCAGACTATGGTAGAAATGCTCGGTCTACATTCGTTAAGCGAGTTGATCAGCAATACCATACCCGCACCAATTTTTGATGACCGCCCACTTGATGTTCCTGAAGCACGCCCGGAACATGTAGTCCTCGCCGATCTCCGGACCATCGGACGTCGCAACAAAATTTTTCGGTCCTATATCGGTATGGGATACCATGACACCATCACGCCGAGAGCAATCTTGCGGGCAGTGCTGGAAAATCCATCATGGTACACACAGTACACACCGTACCAGGCTGAAATTTCTCAGGGACGTTTGGAAGCGCTTCTGAACTTCCAAACTGCCGTCATTGATCTCACTGGGATGGAGATTGCCAATGCCTCCCTCCTGGATGAAGGTACCGCAGCGGCAGAGGCTATGATGATGTTCTTTCGTCTCACACGCAAACGCAAGAAGTTTTTAGTTTCCTCTGGTTGTCATCCCCAGACAATCAGTGTTGTGCAGGGCCGTGCAACTCCATTGGGGATTGAAGTGGTCGTTAGCGATCACAGGTCGTTCAAGTTCACGCCCGACGTGTTCGGCGCATTGGTGCAATATCCCGGCTCGGATGGAGTCATTCACGACTATCAAGATCTTTGCAACCTAGCGCATGCGGCTGGCGCATACGTAGCAGTAGCTGCTGACCTGCTTAGCCTGGCAATTCTTCGGGCACCTGGAAGATTCGGCGCAGATGCAGTGATCGGTAACTCCCAGCGGTTTGGTATTCCTCTTGGGTATGGGGGGCCCCACGCAGCATTCTTCTCCACAAGGAACGCCTTTCGGCGCCAGGTACCCGGACGGATGATTGGGGTAACCGTGGACATGGACGGACAACCTGCTCTGCGCATGGCTTTGCAAATGCGCGAACAGCATATCAAGCGCGCACGCGCAACCAGCAACATATGCACGGCTCAGGTTCTGCTTGCCGTAATGGCTGGTGCCTATGCGGTCTTTCATGGCCCCAATGGACTCCGAAACATCGCCTTGTGCGTCCACATGTGGACCCGTGCATTAGCGAATGGTCTGCTCGCAAGCAGCTACCAACTTCGTCATCAGGAGTTATTTGACACTATTTGTATAGAGAATCCACCAGCTGATCTTCGCACACGGGCAGAATCGCAGGAAATCAATCTCCGGTACTTGGCCGATGGAGCAGTGTGTATCTCGCTAAACGAGACCACAACAGGGAAGGATGTCGATGACCTGCTCAACCTTTTTGATGCAAATACATCCAGTGCAGCAGAACTGGTTGCACAGGTACCCGCATCTTACGACGGGATACTGCCACGGGATACGCCTTATCTGATACATCCAACCTTCACCCAGTATCGCTCTGAAACAGAGTTGATGCGCTACTTGCACCGCCTCGCCTCTCGTGATCTATCGCTCACGACTAGTATGATCCCACTCGGTTCTTGCACCATGAAGTTGAATGCAGCAGTACAATTGGCGCCCGTCAGTTGGGCCAATTACAGTGGGCTGCATCCGTTTGCTCCCATTGATCAGGCGATCGGCTACCACGAAATCTTCCGTGACCTTGAAAAATGGTTGGGCGAACTGACAGGTTTTTCTGCCGTGTCATTGCAACCCAATGCCGGAGCCAGTGGTGAATACGCTGGACTGTTGGTTATTCGTGCCTATCTCGCCAGTAAGGGGGAATCTCACCGCAACGTGTGCCTTGTACCCGATTCTGCACACGGCACCAATCCTGCCAGCGCAGTCATGGCTGGTATGAAAGTTGTGGTCGTCAAAACCCTGAATAATGGAGATATTGACCACGATGACCTGAAGAGCAAGTCTGCACGATATGGCGATAACCTGGCTGCGCTTATGATCACATACCCGACTACGTTCGGGGTGTTTGAGGAGCAAATACGTGACATTTGTGATCTAGTCCACAAGCACGGCGGCCAAGTGTATCTGGACGGAGCCAATATGAATGCACAAGTGGGGCTTTGTAAGCCGGGGCATTTTGGTGCCGATGTATGTCACCTGAACCTCCACAAGACGTTTGCGATTCCGCACGGTGGTGGAGGCCCGGGTGCAGGCCCAATCTGTGTTGCAGAGCACCTTGCCCCCTTCCTGCCCGGACATCCACTCATCCAAACAGGCGGAACACAGGCGATTGATCCAGTTGCGGCTGCACCGTATGGCAGCGCAAGCATACTGCTCATCAGTTGGGCTTACATCGCACTGTTGGGCTCCAACGGACTCAGACGCTGCTCAGAAATTGCAATCCTTAACGCCAACTATCTTGCTCACCGCCTGTCCGAACACTACGAAGTCTTGTTCCGCGGGAGACGGGGCCATGTCGCACACGAGTTTATCCTGGATGTACGGCCACTCAAGCGCACGGCAGGTATTGATGCTGTTGATATCGCCAAACGTCTTATGGATTACGGCTACCATGCACCGACCATGTCATGGCCCGTTACTGGCACCATGATGATCGAGCCCACCGAGAGCGAATCCAAGGATGAACTCGACCGCTTCTGTGAGGCAATGATTGCAATCCGGGCTGAGATTAAGGAAATTGAGGAAGGTCAACAAGACAAAAAACGCAACCTTCTGAAGCAAGCACCGCATACTATGGCATTGATATGCGCAGATGACTATGATCTTCCCTACACTAGAACACAGGCAGCCTTCCCTGCACCCTGGATTCGCCACCATAAATTTTGGCCTACGGTTCGCAGGATAGATGAAGCTTATGGTGATCGGAACCTGGTCTGCTCATGCCACCCGATAGAAGAGTACTAGACATAAACTCATGGCAAACGAATTTCTTGAACGCTTAGGTCAGTCTGTAGGGCTGCGGCTGGCTACCATGGCCGTGTTAACACTGATCCTCATGATCCCCCTTGCGATAGTTGGCGAGCTGGTCAACGACCGCAGCATTAGGCATGACGATACTGTGCTTGATATCGGAAACGAATGGAGTGGACCGCAAACACTCCTGGGACCCGTAGTTGTAGTTCCCTTTTTGAGTTCAGAGTATGTGAGCGGCGATAACCCCGAGCGCCTTACAACGTTGAGACACGCATTCTTCCTGCCCGAAATGCTGAACATAACAGGTACGATCGAACCTGAAATCCGCTACAGGGGCATATACCAAACGATCCTGTACACAGCAGATCTAACCATCAGTGGTACCTTCCCCGGTGCTGATTTCAGCACTTGGTCCGTCGAAGAGGATGCGATAAGATGGCAGGAGGCCTTTATAGCTTTTGGCATCACAGATATGCGGGGGATCAAAGACGAAATCCTGCTGAACTGGTCTGACACCACCTTGGCCTTCGGTTCCGGCATGCAGGAAGCAGGCAGACTGGTACCTGCTGGTATTAGTTCTCGGATTGCAGCAGATACGCCAAGCGAGTTCAGCTTTAACCTTAAACTCGACGGCAACGATGAACTCCTATTTGTTCCGGTGGGCAAGACGACCCATGTCGAGCTTAGTTCTTCGTGGGATGCCCCCAGCTTCGGTGGGGCTTTCCTCCCGGACGAAAGAACCGTTACAGACGATGGCTTTTCTGCCAGTTGGCAGGTTCTGGACTTAAACCGCCCGTTCGGACAATCATGGCGTGACGAAACAACGCACCTGTTGGACTCGGCTTTTGGACTCTCGTTGTACCCCCCGGTAGATCAATACCGCAAGACACAACGATCCACTCGTTACGGATTCCTGTTGGTAGGTCTGACCCTGCTGGCCTTCTTTCTGATTGAGCTACGAATGGGATTGCGAGCGCATCCGTTCCAATACATATTGATAGGACTTGATCTTTGTCTGTTCTTCTTAATGCTCCTCTCGCTCGGCGAACACCTGCCCTTCAACAGCGCTTACATAATATCCGGCGTCGCGACGATAGGACTTGCTGCACTTTATGCGGGTACGATTTACCGCTCAAGCAACATTGGAGTATTAACAGCGGGTATCCTTGTGATCCTGTACACCTTCATATTTCTGCTCCTCCAGTTGCAGGATTATGCACTCTTTGCAGGAAGTATTGGTTTGCTCTTGCTCTTAGCCTTGACTATGTACCTAACACGCAATTTTGCGGATCTGGCTGCCTTGTCGTTATCCAAACGGAATGAATGACCGACATGCCTTGAACGCTGCGATTCCAGCCCGACGGACATAAGAAAGGCTCTGTTGGACTGGACGATGATACTGGAGGTCAATTACCCTATTGGGCACTGCGGATCTAAACATAGTCATTCAGTTCAGCACATCATTCGGTTGCCTGTACTATGAAGCGGATACTGGCTGATCAATTATGGCACACGCTTGGGCACATATAGCAGACTACCGCTCGGATGACATACCCGCACAGGATGAGTTAAGCGCACTGACCCAAGTGTGGACTGAGCACCGTGGTCGACTGGCTGAAAAGCAGGCTTATCGCGAATTTGAAGAAAAGCTCATACGGGAATGGTCTATCGAAACTGGTCTAATCGAACGCCTTTACACGTTAGACAGGAAGATCACACAATTGCTTATTGAGCGAGGTTTACGTACCAACTTGATTCCAAACACCAATGGGTTGAATCCAGAAGCCTTAATTGCGATGATCTCAGATCATAAGAGCACTGTTGAGTCTGTGTTTGCATCCGTGAAGAACGAACGCCCCTTATCAACGAGTTATATCAAGGAGCTTCACGCATTGATAACGAAAAATCAACCCTACGTAGACGGTATCGATAGATTCGGAAGGAAAGCACAATCTCCGCTTCTTCGCGGAGAGTACAAGAAGTTGTCAAATAATCCTCGCCGCCAAGACGGTTCCGTTCACGAATATTGTCCACCTGAGCATGTAGCCTCGGAAATGGATCGTCTGCTTGAGTTGCATCACTCACATGCTGGAGTTGCACCCGAGGTGGAAGCGGCCTGGCTCCATCATCGTTTCACCCAGATACATCCGTTCCAAGACGGTAATGGACGCGTCGCGCGCGCATTGGCCACGTTGGTTTTCATAAAAGCAGGATGGCTCCCTCTTGTCATTAGAGACCGAGATCGAGTAGAGTATATCAATGCCTTGGAAGAAGCCGACTCCGGTAATTTAGAGCCGTTGGTTAATCTATTTGCCCGCCTGCAAAGGCTTAAGCTTGTCCGAGCAATCAGTATTGCTGACGATGCATAAAATCACGCAAGGTTGAGGATATCATAAAGCGCGCGCGCAACAGTTAGAATTTCGTAGGGACGCACTTGTAGCGGAGTGGGAATCCACAAAAAAGACTGCCGCTATGCTCAGGGACTGTGCAGAACTCATCTAAAAAGGTTGTAGATGATTTGCTGTTTAGTGACAGATACGTAGTATAGGGTTGTCAGCGATGGGGATTGCTGGACTTTCGGGAGGAACGGCAGAAAAGCCTGTTGATCTGGTTTGGATTGGGTATGCTGATGCTCACGAAGCGTGGGCTGTTAAGCATCAATTTGGACAGGATCGCAATATGCAGAAGAGTAAGATTGCTGCCCTCAATATTGCACTTCAGTCATTACGCAAACGGAGCAACCGCAGTAGCAAAATTGATTTCTCCTCAAACTAACTAGGTAAGGTCGGTTGAGCAAGGTTAGAACAACTTGTCTCGCGTAATTACCAATTCAGGAATCCGTTGATGATTTGTGGTTTTCATTTCAACCGAGACTGCATCAAAGTCGTAACGTTTTACTAATTTTCTGACTTCAGGCGAACAATCATAGGTCATCAGAAAATTTGCGTTACTATCAGCCAATACTGAGAAGATGCGCTCATGATCTACTCTGTGATGGGTATACAGGCGAGCTCCTGCCCGCTTCCCGTCATTGGTTGTATATGGTGGATCAATAAAGAACGCTACACCCTCATGGCTGCACCGTGATTCCAATGTCTGTAGACCATCGCCCTCGTAGAATCGCAATCTATCACAATGTTCAGCGATGGCTTCAAATCTGAGAATTAGTGTATCTGGATACCATCGGGAACAAATACCACCATTGTTTTCACCCTTCCTTATATACGAACTTCCAGACGCTAGAATTCCACCACGACGTGTCCGATTTAATACAAGTGTACGAAAACCTTGATCTTGGACCGTTTCGGGGAACTTAAGGGCTATACGTTCAACGCCAGCACGCGTGGGGGTAAAGGTTCGAATGCGCTGGATTATTTCCTCTGGATACTCTAATGCTGTCCGCCAGAACGAAGAGATATCCCGATCCAATTCCACCATTATCGCCCGTTGTGCGAGGTTATCCATAACAGCTGTCAGTGATACGATCCCCCCGCCAGCAAATGGCTCTACGAGTAAGTCAACTGGGCTCTTGAGCCATTCTTTGATATGAGGTACAAGCCACGTTTTGCCGCCAGGATAACGCAAGGGGCTACGCTGCTTTACACAAGAAACGTTCGCGGCCAAGATGGACGACATTCTGAATTTCTGAAGAACTGATGATTTGACACTCATTTAAGCAGAATCGTAGTAGAACTTTCGGAAATTCCTGGTTTACCGTTAACGAGGACCTTTAGCGAATCGCTACCAGACTAACATTTGGATCTTACAAGTCAAAGTAGTTCCTTACCCAATCTGAGGCATCCCCCAATTTATTGAAGCCCTCAATTTCAACATTATCCTGAACCAGCTTTTCAGCTTTCAGTACTCGGCTGGGTACGCGAAGACGATGTAGTAGATTCCCGACCATTAAAACATCGTCCCTGAATGTTTCATCGGGACGAGCGAATGGGATCACATGATACGCGATCATTTTGGTCACAGGTTGACGTCCGAACCAGCGTTTTGTAAAACGACTATTGATCTGGTCAAGAATTGACTTTTCCTTCCAATTTTTTCCTGTCGCGACTTGGGCGGCTACAAGTAGAAAGCCGGGCAAACCATCCTTAGGTTCCTGGCAGCCAAATATATCTACCCCATCGTCCTTTGGCGAGGTAGGGGCTGATACATCAGGCTCTATGCCTCCATCTTTGAGTATGCTCCAAATTTCTGTTAGTTTCTCCAGAAAACCTGAACGATCGGGTCGAGGAAAACCAAAAGACCAAGCACGTCCTCCGACCTCACCGGCAATAGCAGCTGTCGCAATGTATTGGAAATACTCTCGAAGCGCACGTACCTCGGAGACAGATGGGTATTCGTCAATATCATTCAGTAGTTGTGAAACTGTGCGTAAGTTCGATAGAAGAAGGGATACCAGATATGCTGTATGGGCAAAATTGAGTTGCTCAGAAGCAAACGAAATGGTTTCTCCACGTGCATCCAATTTGAATGGATAAGAGGTCTGGAGTATATCCTTTCGCGATTGCATCCGTCCTATAGTATCTGTGACCACTCGTTCGCGCTCCTCTATTTCGATAGCGACATTTTGAAAATCATAATCGGATGACATTTCCATCGCATCAACAATATCTCGACTGAGCGAGAATTTGTCTTCTGAAAGTACAGCTTTCAATTCCAGGTAATCAGCAGCTAAGTCAAGATCTGGTTGAGATCCAGAAACCTGTTCGCGCGGTAGGTACACACTGTCACTCATTCATTCCCTCAGAAACATCCGTCCTCTTCTTTTCCATTCGCTCATGTATCGCTTGCGCTGTCTCGGAAATCTCTTCTGCTATATCAATGAGAGAGGTATTTTGGCCGTCAAAACCGCGCACGTTTTGGAATGCTTCACGAATTTTCGAACGTGTAAGCAGCAATGATTCTATTAACTTTTGGTCCGCGGGTAGCGTGCTTTCGTGAGCCTCCTCCAAGGAACTCCTCGCTTTGAGGACCGTCAGTGACGCTGTGTTATTTAACACTTCCCCCAGACGTTTAATATCTGGATTCTGTGACCGTATTACCGGATTTTTGCCATCCTGCTTGGATCCATAGATCCAAGTCAGCAGTTCAGCCAAATGTTTCACTTTGTCTTCAGAGACGGGATTCGGCCGCGGTTCATAGCTTGCCCATTGTGCATCAAGGCCGAGAAACTTTCTGTAATCTGGACGTGATAATGCTGTGTACAGGTGCGAGAAACTGAAACGTGGGTTCCATCGATCTTCTATATTAAAGAGCGACTCGTTTTCTGCCTGCTCTAATACATGGATTGCATGGACCATCCGTTTTATAGTCTGGTGACTATCTCCAATCTGGTTTGCTATTTTGGTAAGAGAAAGGTTGCTATCCCTGTGCCAGCGGGCAGCAAATTTAGCTTTAGCATAAGAACTCCACCGGGCAGCACCATTGATATGTTTAAATCCGATGAATGCATCTGCGTCTTCACGATTAGCGACCCGGTATACGGAAATCTTCTTAAGCGTGTCTCTGCACTGCTGAGTTATTCTTGGGATCCTAATCCTAGTCTGAGTCGCATCATATATTTTATTACTCAATTTAGCGTCTCTCAATAGACGGACTGCAGCTAGTCGGCGATTACCTTCTAGTACGGTAAGTCTCCCCTCCTCCCTACAGACAATAAATGGCTCAATGTCCATGTACCCATTCGCAGCAATTGACTGGAGCAATTCACTGAGGTCCTCGGCCCGATAGAGACGTGCGATGATTGCTTCATCAGACACTCCAATACCCATATCAGTTAGGCGTGGATTTCGAGCATCTAGATCCAGGCAATCAACTGAAATCTGCCTGACACTTTCCAAGGGCACCTCTTCCTGGGGTTTTGATGGACCACCACTGTTAGACATGATTTGGCTAAAATTTAATGGCTGATTTAATGGCTAGTCGGGAATCATGACAAATTAAGTTCATCACGGATTCAATTGATCGACTGGCTTTCAAAGCTACGTCATGCACTCTTGAATACAATACAACTCAACGCTGCTCCTCAACGCGTAGCTAAAAACTTAACAGTTAGGAACTCTGTAAAATACATGTCACAGAATCAAAAGTGCCGATGACTGGCACCAGAATTCGGTCCTCCAAAGAGTCCTGGGTTAGACTTTCAAAAGGGTCACGAAGGAGAGCATTTGGCTCGAGTATCAAAGACGAATAAGCGTGGCCGTCCAACCAAGGACGTGGCACACATCCAGCGTCGCTTCCTTTATCAACTGAGGATATTGCAAGGTAATCCTAAACACCCCACCAAGAACAATCAAGAATTGATAAAAATTAGCAAATTGTGCCCTAACGCTATCATATCTTGCGCTAAGAGCGAACGCTATTGGATGAGTTGCTCAAGTATAGGCCCCTATCTTGTGGACTCCTACCAAGCCTGACATCAGATGTCTTAATTTGTTCGGAGTGACTGATAGAGCTCAGTCGTTCGCTTTGCAACAGCTCTCCAGCTAAAATTCGCCTCTACACGTTCGCGCCCCCGACGCCCCATTGTGCGACTTCGGTCAACGTCCTGCATTAACAAATCAATTTTGGTTGCCAACCGCCGCGCAAAACCTTCGCCCTCGAGCTCCACCAAATGTCCGGTCTCTCCCTCCACCACCACCATTGGAATACCTCCCACATCTGACGCTACAACAGCTGTCTCACAAGCCATCGCTTCAAGGTTAATGATCCCAAATGGCTCATACACCGAGGGACATACGAACACTTGGGCGTGGGAATACAACACCACCAACTCAGGGCGCGGCATCATTTCACGGATCCAGATCACATTATGGGTTCCGGTGTTCTTCAGTTCAGTGACTTTCTGGATCATTTCTGCTTCGATCTCCGGTGTATCCGGCGCACCGGCGGCCAGAACCACCTGTGTGCCGGGACGAAGATGGGCAATAGCATGTAACAGGTGAATTATTCCCTTTTGCCGGGTAACCCTCCCAACGAACAAGGCATATGGTAAGTCGGGATCCACACCATACTTCTGCAGCACGGCATCATCGTACTTTGGTCGGTACTCGTTCAAATCTATTCCGTTGGGAATCACATGAACTATATCTGGATCAATACCATACAGAGATACTACATCCTCCTTCATCTGGGGGGACACTGCAATCACGGCGTCTGCCGCCTGGTAAGCCGTCTTCTCGATCCAAGAACTTGCGTGATATGCACGACCCAGTTGCTCCACCTTCCACGGCCTGTGCGGCTCCAGACTGTGGGTTGTCAACAATAGCTTAGCGCCTGTGAGCTGTTTGACCAGACAGCCGGCCCAGTGAGAGTACCACGTGTGACAGTGAACGATATCGGTGGTTTCCGCTGCTGCAGCCATAGCCAGGTTTCGCTGCAACGTACCAAAAAACTTATTGCACCGAGGATCCGTACCCTCGGATGCCCCGACATCCGACACACCCTGTACCCTCAGGGAATCCGTAACCTGTTCCTGTTCTCCAAATGCATAGACCTGCACCGGGTTGTAACGTGCCAGTTCACGTACGAGGTACTTAACATGTACGCCTGCTCCACCGTAAATATTCGGCGGGTACTCATTCGTCAAAATGGTGATATTCACTCTGTGTCCTCAATCAATTTTTATCTGCCTCGGAGCACGCACGAACAACACATCATGGAGTTGGTCATGATTGGTGAACACTTCCGCCCCGCGTGTTCTGAGTCCATGCATATCAAAACCGATAACCGTCAAGTCCGCATCAAAGGACTTTTCAATGACCAGCTTTCTAAATGTCTCAGCAGTATCGGTTTCGATATACTCTATATTTTTCTCGGAAATCGGCAGCCTTCCCTCGTTGATCAACTGTGCAAATTCCCGCTGCGTCTCTTCTACTTCCGCCCCCGGTAGGGCAGCAAAAACTTGCACTTGTGCCTGCTGCCAATCCAGATGCCCCAGAAGAATGTAGCTGAGCAGAATCATCGTGTTGGCATTGGCTTTATCATTCCATGTCAGCCAGACATGGATGGAATCTCTGCTACCAAAGTGGGTTTCACTGTGACGAAGCACCATTAACGTCATATCTGTGTCGGCTGCAAATTGACATTGATCCACAACACTCTTAACTACGTCCAGAGAATCCCGCCGTGCGAATTCGAACAGGATAGAATTATTCGACATGCCGGATACGCCCGGAACCTGAAGTGTCTGCGCCAAAGCTGATATGATTGACGGGCTCACAACCGTGTCCATATACACCGTGCTGTTCTGTCTCTTAGCCAAATCCAACAGTCGAGACTTCACAGCATTGCTCTCAGAAAAGGTGGTCTCTGTTAGCATGCCCTTGATGAAATGCACGTAGGTGCCAAAACCGTATCGGTGGCAAAGCCATCGCAGCATAGTCAACGGGCTGCGCCGATCAAACGTGCGATCGTTCACCATGATCACACTGGGACGCCATTCCTCAGAGGTCTGATCTACACGGCGCTGCTGCAATCGAATCTGCATGTAACGCGTTGCCTGGGTAATCACGTTATGGAAGAGCGAGGCTAGATCTCCTTCTCTACCCTTCGCTATGCGCAACCCCTGATACAGCACTACGAGCACCAGAATAGCAAGTATCGCAAAGGCGAAACTAATCTGAAACATCAGCAGGAAGCACATGATTGCTCCCAGTAAACTGATATACCAACGTGATCGAAAACTGGGACGATAACTGGGACGTGCAGCAAAATGCTCCAGAAAACTGATCGCACAAAGTGACCCGTAGGTTACCATGAAAAACATCGAAATCAGCGTTGCAACAAGGTTCACATTGCCCACGATCACAATAACCAGTGCTAAGACACCTGTGACTATTGTTGCATGACGAGGATCATTAGCAGCCCCCGTCCCGTGCGACACCCATGTATTCCCTCGCTTCCCTGGCAACGTATTATCTGCACCCAGCGCCTGTAATGTCCTAGGAGCCACCAACACCGACCCAATTGCACTGCTCAAAGTCGCACAGCATAAACCTATCAGGATTGCTGGACCCCACACAGCGATCTGCGCCATAATCAATTGGTCCTCCGCCATAGCTTCAGGCGAAGCACTGATGTGAAGCTTGAAGACAACAGCCATATAGACAATCATCCCTGCAACCGTCGCCCACAATGTTCCTCGTGGTAAAGATTTACGTGGATTACGCAAATCTCCTGATAATCCTACTCCTGCTGTCATACCTGTGAATGCAGGAAAGACAATTGCAAAAACCACGATGAAAGAATCCGGCTGTTCAATCTTGTCCATTAAGCTGACTGCACCGGGATCAAATCCCTCCAGGGGTGAGCCCAAAAAGAACATGACGAGTGATCCTAGGAGTGTCGCCGCAACAACGTACAACATCTTGACGCCAAGGTCTGCCCCTCTCAATACCACCAGACCTAAGAGCATAATCAGGGCAGGAATTGAGATCCAACGCGGGTCGAAAGTTATGCCGAACTGGTCAGCCAGCACTGGCTCCAACCAGGTGAATGCCTCGGCAAAGGCAATCATGTAAAAAGCGACAGAGATCGCCTGGGATAAGTACAGGCATATCCCAATCACACCACCAATTGTCGGTCCGAACGATCGGGAGATAATGAAATACTCCCCTCCTCCCTCCACTTTGCGATTGGTCGCAATCTCTGCGAGGGCTAAAGCCGTCGGAATGGTCACAAGGTGACCTAGGAAGATAATGCCGATTATGCCCAGTAAGCCCGTGTGGGCTACGGCATAGCCGAACCGCAAAAACATGATCGCCCCAAGGATCGTGCTGACCCCCGCGAGGAACACAGGCAGCGTGCCGAACCCGTAACCACGTTCTGTCATCGACCACCTGAGATCTGATTAGCAGCCTGGCCTTCACGTGACTGGCCGCCACAATGACCCTACAAGAAACGATTGCTGCTTAGACCATCTATAGCAGCCCAGATTGTACAGTACCCTTCCGGATGAATAAGACCCTTTGCAGTTATGATCATGACCGTATCCGGCTTCCGGGACGACGTTTAGAGCCCCTCGCCAAATTACGAAATTATCTGTAATAGTCACATTTAACCGGGGCCCGGATAGATCTGTCCTGCCTCCCCGTACAAAGTGCTATCCCATGCTGAGTAGCCGGATATTTTCCCCAGCCACTCCAGTACAGGGATGACTCGTTTGATCTTGCGCTGTCGCATCATTACCCCAGACTCAGCACCCTCAGGACGAACAATATCGTGAATATTGAGAAACGAACTACTGCGTCAATAATCGGCCGCTCGTATGTATAAAAGATGCTGATTCCGAACAACGGAATTGCAACACTGCGTACCTTTCAATGAAACAAGCCTGATTGCATAATTTTATAGCACCTGCTAAAACTGCCTGACTTTCCATCTAAGCAACCTGCGCTCTCAATACCGATGACCTCTCCCACTGCTGCCGGACCGGATTCGTGTACGATCCTGATTGTCGATGACGAGGATGACATTCTTGACCTCTTGCGTTACAATCTTGAGAAAGAAGGAATGCAGGTTATTACGGCCAATGATGGAATAGAAGCCTTATCTGCCATTGAAACGGAATCCATTGATCTGGTCGTCCTTGATATTATGATGCCGCATATCGATGGCCTAGAAGTTTGCCAACGTATTAGAAGCAATTCCAAGTTCAAAACAATTCCCCTTTTATTTCTTACCGCACGCTCTGAGGAAGAAGATCACATCCGAGGCCTGGATGCCGGTGCCGACAGCTATCTGCCCAAATCTTTCGGCATCGGTGTAATTGTCTCTCAAATTAAAGCGCTCCTGCGCGGAACACAACGTATTTCTACCAACGACTTAACCGTGACCATCCTTGACCTGGAAATTGATCTGGAGCGCTTTCGGGTCTTCCGTAACGGTCAAGGAACACGGTCTGAGCTTCGCTTTACTCGCAAAGAGTTCAAACTTCTGTACTTCATGGCCAGTACTTCCGGACGGGTATTCAAGCGGAAAACACTGATACGACAAGTTTGGGGGCGGACTTCAAAAGTAGGAGAGCGCACCGTTGATGTGCACGTGAGTAAGGTCAATAAAAAGCTAGGAAAGTACCATGGCAACGATTACATCATGTCCGTCGCGGGGGTAGGTTACCGCTTTCTCGAAGTAGAATGAACTCGGATCTTCTCGCATGAAGCCTGCATTCCGCCCCAACCATGGAAAACTAGCCTTTCGACTATCTTGGCGTGTCAGCTTGCTCGTTCTGATAACCCTGTTCCTGACCGCCTTGGTAGGGTTCCGTCTACCTTTATGGGTGGTGCTGTGCATCAGTATTCTCGTGGGCTTCGGCACATTTCTGTTCGTCCACCGGATTGTAGCGCAACGTGTAGCCCGATTGCAAACAACGCTTGCCAAGATTGGTGAGGACGATGCCACTCCCTTCACCAACAACTCTTCGCCGCTGCGCGATGAGCTTGACGAGTTGAATGAACTTGCGCTTGAAGCAAACCAGCGTATCCTGTACCAAATGCAGGAACGGGAACGTGTCGAACATTATCGACGAGAATTCCTGGGCAACGTATCGCATGAACTCAAAACACCAATCTTTGCAATTCTAGGGTTCGCGGAAACTTTGTTGGATGGAGCTTTGGAGGATAAGCGCGTACGGCGCTCTTTCGTAAGCAAAGTGCTCCGGAATGCAACCCGTCTGGGTAACTTGGCAGAAGATCTCGCCTCGGTTGCCCGAATAGAGATGGGGGAGCTCTCCATGGTGCTGAAACCATTCAACCTAATCGAACTTACCGAAGAAGTCATTGAATCTCTTGAATCACTGGCTGCAAACAGGAATGTCACGCTACGATCTGCCGTGCAAGCTGGGTTACCCCCGATCATAGCAGATCGGAGTCGGATAAGTCAAGTACTCAGCAATCTGATAGATAACGGCATTAAGTACAGTCTCGAGGGTGGTCAGGTTGAGGTAATTGCACGACCGCTACCTGAGGGGTTGGTGAAAATATCCATTGTTGATGATGGGATCGGAATCGCACCCGAACATATCCCTCGCGTCACCGAACGCTTTTTTCGGGTAGAAACCAGCCGTTCTTCAAAACTTGGAGGAACAGGATTGGGTTTGGCTATCGTGAAACATATTCTTGGAGCACACGGCAGCCAGCTCATGATCGAAAGCCTTCTTGGAAGTGGATCTACTTTCGGGTTTACCCTGCCTACAGCTGACGAGTGAACCGGAAGTTTTCGAAGCTGAGCCTCTCTCCACTCATAGCCAGCTCATACAGTCTTTGGGTTTTCCGGCGTACTGCCGACATGTCGCCGTCGTTGATAAGCACAACATCGGCGAGACGTACTTTTTCTTCCTGAGGCCACTGCCTGTGCATTCTTGCGAGTACTTCTTCTGCGCTTACACGATCCCTGGCCATCACTCGCTCAATTCTCACATCTTTCGGCGCGGTTACTACACAGATCGCATCCAGACGATCTTCCAATCCAGCTTCATATATGAGTGCAGCCTCGTGGACCAATAACCCGGCTTGAAGGCAACTTCGGAGGACACCAAAAGCCTCGACTGTTTTCGGGTGTACTATTTCATTCAGTTGCGCCAGACGGGTGTTGTCAGCAAACACTTTACCCGCCAACCATGGCCGGTTTAATGATCCATCCGCCTGATAACTTTCTCTCCCAAAAGTCTGGATCACCGCATGGCGTACCTCCCCGTCGGATTCCATAAGATTCCGTGCAATCAGATCCGCATCGAATATTTCAGCCCCTAGCTCCCCCAAATATGCGCACACGATAGACTTACCGCTTCCAATTCCACCCGTGACTCCAAGAGTCCGCACACCAGAAATTGATCTAGCTTCTAACATCCAAATGCTACAGTTGCCACGTCATACTCAAGGATATCAATGGAAGCAGTCGCCGCGTCCCCCTGCGAGCCGCTCGTCGAATTATATCCTCACTTGCGGGCGGCAGTTGGCCGTACAGCCAATACCTCAGCTGCTGCCAGTTGGCCCAAGCCTCCAGACGCAAGGAGCTCCGGGGACGTATCCAGTAAAGCGCACTGGACGGCCCTGTTTGTATAATCCATCGTCTACCTGGTCTAGTAATGCTACCATGGGCTATTGCGCCCTGCTCATTGAAAAACTGATACCGCACGGAAACTGCCCTGTCGTAGTCGCTCCGCAGGAATGTACGCCAGCCAACCTCACCACGAAGCCGGCGCCCTGACTGTACGCGCAGCCAGGCACTGTAGGTTCTGAGCGTATCAAATGGTACTTCAGTAAAGGTTTTCCACTGCAGTCGTCCCAGACGTAAATCTGCGAAGCTGGCAGATAATCTCAGATCCGTATTAGCAAATAGATTTTTTTCTACTTCTGACTCTAACCGCATCTCTCGTGCAGACTGATCAGTGGATCTGCGCCCAGGCAACACAAAATCGTCCGTGGTATAGGTGGCTCGCACCTCACTCGCCAACCGTACGCGTGTCCCCGGCGACGGCGTCCAGTTAATCGCTGGGCGCAATCGAAGTGTCCGTTGGATATTGTTTTCCGCCGAGCGCTCAGCATTCAGGAATACTGTGTGGTGGTAAGAGGCAAACAATCTCACCTCGGTCGATAGATAACGGCTGCGACGGTATCTGAGCCCAAGCATGCTTGTATGGTAAATTTCGTCCCGATCATCAAGATTAACTATAGGTGTATCATGCCGGACGATACGAGAGCTCCCCGTGAAAAGAACTGAGAGCGTTGATAAAATATCGGCTCGAACATTTCCGCTAAGAGATAATACCCCTTCGTCGTAATCTGCCTGATGCAGGAGCGTTGTCTTTTGGACAGCTTCCGAAACCGGCAGTTCCTCCCTGTTGCTGAGTACCCGACGTTCGTTCACCGCCCCATACTCTGCACGTAGTTGTGCCTCAATGCGATCCCTCTCATAATTAAAACCAACCTGTCCCGCAAATGCCTGACGGGCAAAATTGGTCTCGAAGGTAACCGATTCTTCTGGAGATTTCGGTGTGCGGATACGTCTTTGATTCGATCGGATGTTCGTTTGTGCAATCACCCGCAGGCTTCTCGTGATTGGAATCCAGACCAACAGGTTCGCGTCGAGCGTATCGCTGGTTGTCGATTCAATTGATTCCGGATCCCGTGCCTGCCCCCGATTCAGGAAAGATGCCGCCTGATAGGCATCCCGTCGACGACTGACAAAACGTGCGCTTGATTCCAGGCTGGCGGCCCCAAACGAACGTGCTGCAGTGCCTGCTACTGTTAAATCTCCAGCCCGACGCGGCGCAATGCGTTGCCATGCTGCGCTAGAATTAAACGAAATACGATAACTTTGAAGCTCTTGCGGAGCCAAGTCAATGGCGATGGAACCTGCCGGTCCCGTATCAATCCGCAAGGGCACCACACCCTCTGTCTGTACGATTCCTGGTCGACGATCTGACGCCACACCCACCGCCGGTTCGATTGTTAATACCGGAATAGATCTTATCTGCACTCCAGCCAAAAGGGCCTGAGAAGATGCGCGTCCAGAACCAAACCAGTCCAGATCACCACGAATGCTGGTACCATAGCGATTCCCTAAAGGGCGAAAAGCCCTGAACTGCAATCGATTTTCGTCCCGGAAACGCAGGCGATCGTCGTACTGGATATACGCATCTGAGAGAAACCGATTGGTCAACTCAAGCTGCCAGCGATCAATCTCCGCGCTCCATGCTATTGTTGAGTTCCAGCGGTACTGATTCACTTCTCTGGAAAATTCGGTGGTCTTCTGCAACGAAAACTGCGCCTCAGCATCGTCACTCGAGAATGCCAATACCAATGCCCACACGATCAGAAGCCACCGGTAGCAATGGGCCCACCGCATTGGTCCATACAGCGCTAGCCCGGCGGCCACGTAAGTGAACGACCACCAAGGACGTGGATGTGAAGATGATCAACTGTTTGCCCTCCATCGCGTCCGCAGTTGATGACTACGCGATAGCCTTCCGTAAGCCCTTCCTGTTGGGCTACTTTGTTGGCTACCATCAAAAGATGTCCTGCAAGCGCAGCATCAAGTCCCTCATTTAAGGCCGGTACCGGTTTACGGGGAACCACCAACACATGAACCGGCGCTTGGGGGGCAATATCCCGAAACGCGACACAGACTTCATCCTCATACACGCGATCCGCGGGGATCTCCCCGGAAATTATGCGTTCGAATAATGTTGGCATGGGGGCTTAACCCTGTTGTCCTCGCTGAACAATACGCAACCCGCTTCGTTCCTGATTGGCCGTGTGCAGCAGCACTTTAGACCTTACTACTGCATCCCGCAATGCCAACGGTTTACGTTACTCGCAAGGCCCACTTCAATGCAGCTCACCGGTTGCATAATCCCGAGAAATCAGAGGAATGGAATCGTTCGACTTTTGGCCCCTGCAACAATCCCAACTGGCATGGACACAACTACGAACTGACGGTTACCGTTGCGGGTAAACCAAACCCGGATACGGGTTACGTGATTGATCTGGCCGAACTGAAACACATTATAGAGGAATACGTCATCCATCATCTGGATCACAAAAACCTGAACCTGGACGTTCCCTTCCTGGACGGTATCTTGCCATCCACCGAAAACCTTGTCGTTGCTATCTGGGATCGACTAGCAGAGGCCTTGCCAGCAGGTAGACTTTATCGCATCCAACTCTATGAAACACCAAGAAACTCCGCCGAATACTTTGGCCCAGATGGGTAATCCAACCACCCTTAACTCCACTATCGCAGAACCGGATGGTCGAGCAGAACCCCCGATCGAAGTCCTTGGCGAGCATATCTCCGAAGTTTTGCACCTGCTTGGCGAGGATCCCGAGCGCGTGGGGCTGTTAAGGACTCCTGAACGTGTCGCACGTTCTCTTGCGTTCCTCACACAGGGATACAACATAGATGCAAAAGCCATTCTGGAATCCGCCATCTTTGAGGAAGAATACAGCGAGATGATCCTCGTTCGTGATATAGACGTGTTCAGCCTGTGCGAGCACCATATGCTTCCTTTCGTTGGTAAAGCCCACGTCGCCTATATCGCTCAGAGTCACCTTGTCGGTCTAAGCAAGATCCCACGGGTCGTTGATGCTTTTGCGCGCCGACTGCAAGTGCAGGAGCGCCTGACAGTTCAGATCAGGGATGTCATTGATGAGGTACTTCAACCGCTTGGAACTGCTGTTGTAATCGAAGCCACTCATCTCTGCATGGCCATGCGCGGCGTGCAGAAACAAAATGCAATCACTGCTACAAGTGCAATGAGTGGCATCTTCCTGTCCCGGGGCACAGCACGTGCGGAATTCATGCGACTGGTGAACACCAAATAGGCGTCGGATCAGTTCAGCATCGGGTCATCTGGAAAGTTTGCCACGAGGGCATACTCTCCGCCCATTTTTCGCAGAACAGTACGCCACAGTATGTTGGATTTGGGGTGGAATACCAATTCTTTATTTCCACGCGTCACGAACCACCAACCAGCTTTAAGTTCTGCCTCAAGTTGTCCAGGTGCCCAGCCAGCGTATCCCATTAAAAATCGAACCTGCCACGGTTGGATAATCTCGTCTCTAAGCGCCCCCAATACAGCGCCTACGTCCAAGTTGAAGGATAATTCGTCCGTAAAAGGTATGGCGCCCTGCACGAAAGAACTATGTTGATGCAAACAGGCTAACGA
The DNA here is from genome assembly GCA_002238805.1 of Rhodothermaceae bacterium bin80. Lineage (GTDB taxonomy): Bacteria > Bacteroidota > Rhodothermia > Rhodothermales > Bin80 > Bin80. Next base: position 50,319 of record MPNB01000001.1, read on the forward strand.
ATTTTCCTCGACCGGACCACCAAAATAAACCCCTTGACGAGGACATTCACATGCAATCAACCTGCCCAAATCAAAATCTTTTTTGCGATTTATCACGAAGCCCAGGCTACCATTCGAATCGTGCATGCATATCACTACAAGCGCGCGATCAAATGGTGGAGAGAGCTGGTTCGGTGGTGCAACCAGCAAATCGCCAGGCCCGATGGAAGAAAAACTTTTTGCAGTCATTTTTTGAGATTTAACATGCCTTTAAATCCCCGCACTAACAATTCGCCTTCCGGTAATTGTTGCAACATTAACATGACGCCCGACGCTCCATTCCTCAGTCCCCGGGCGAATTAATTTCGCGGATACTCCGCACGCTTTCACTCCAACACCTGTCATTGCAAAGAGCTTCATTCTGCCTCCAGTGATTTCGTTCATCACACACCAATCCTTTGCTATACGCTTGGTGAGGTGAAGTTACAAGAACATCGTGTATAAAAGCGTTCACTGTTTCCAGGACCTAGATCGGCATGAGCAACTCCGTAGCATAAACGATCGCCTATTTTTGCATCCCACCGACCCGTTTTACATGTCCTCCTAGCCCGATACACAATTTAAGCACTTAACATTGGGAAGAACATTTTTGTTTGGTGGCATGGAGTCTTGCCAGCCACCCATCTTGTCCCGTTTCTGCACCTCATCTTTCACGCGTGAGGGAGGTTTTGGCATCTCACCCGTCCTACGACCGTACGACATTGGCGCGTCAGATGTACGAAGTGTTCGGGCTCTGTACTGCAACCAGAGATTTGCGCACGACCAGCAGTTTACAAGCGTTGACGATCCTGGTGGGAGAATTCAAGCTTTCGCCCCAGTCGTCTGAACCCCCGTTTGCTTGCCGCCCCGGTTCCGTCTCCGACTGAGGTTCTCAATCGGATTGATGCACCGAACGAGTTTGGATTGAACGCGTGCAAACCCGGAAAGAGTTGGCCCTGTGGAATACGTGGAATACCTTGATGACCCATAAGCTTCCGCGGGGCGTAACCAAGTTTGCCGGGATTCAGTTGTTTCGGGTCCTGAAAAGCGGATGCAAAGTGGAAGAATTGCAGATGCAGTAGGCACACATGCTCCACCGTGCGGTAACAATCTACATGGTGATTGCCTAGTGTTTGATGCTGCTGACGCTTCTGGGGCGTGCAGTCTCCAATGCGTCGATAAAGATGATGTTTACCGACACGCAATTCCGCGTTCTGCTCAACTTGGCGGCGGAACATGAACTACCGGAACTGAGCGATGTGGCCTCGGTAATCCTGTTAGCTGCCCGCTTGGGCGGATATTAGCCGGGCAAGCAGTGTCCTCCGCCTAGCGTGAAGGTCATGTGGCACGGCTACCGGCGTTTGGAAGTGAGGGCCATGTGTGTGGAGATGGATCTGAACCACCAGAATCAAACACCACCGGATTCCGACTGACGAACTGAAGTTGTGAGGAGCTTACACGGACCTATTGGCAGTATAGGAGATATTGAGATGATTGCACCTCTATATTACAATAAAAGAGACGCATAAAAGGTTATAAGCACGGATAGTTAATTATTATGTTTATATGTCTGCGACCACAGAAATTGAGAGTCAGAGAAAGCGGTGGATCCGATGGACGCATAACCGCATTGATTCGGTCAGCATGGATGCTGACTACAGCGTGAGCTATACCGTCAGAAGTCTACGGGGAGTACTAGTAAGAAAAACCGACTCAGGTAATTATAGTCACACGAAATGTAATGCAGCTGAAATCAGAAAGAATATTACGTGGGGTGTAGGTCATGGGACCTGGTTTAATCTGAGCGGCTGGATATCCAGCGCTTATACAGGAACACATGGTGGAGAAACACTGTCATGCTCAACGTACGTTAGCAGATGAACCCAATGTCACGAAATTTGTCGAACGACTGACGGGAGGTTTTGACTCAATATGAACTTCCCGTCTGATGAGAGGTAATCTCAGCCGGCACATTTCGCAAACGGAGAGATGAAATGCTGAGAATTATGTTGGTCTTCGTTCGGATTGTTGGCGAAGCAACGCGTGTTCGACTATTGCTGATTCTTTTTGGACTGGCAACTTTTCTTGCGCCGCCTATACAAGCTCAATCTACTGTCGGTGTAGGATTGGTGTTTTCAAACCCATACACCGGGGGGGTGAGTGTACGATATAAGCCCGTACAGGTCCTTGTTGCCAGCTTTGGTGGCGGTGATGATGGTTTCTATATTGACATGGCTGCGCGGTATAATCATCCTGTGAAGTACTGGAAGAGAGTCAGAATCAATCTCTTCGGGCAAGTCGGCCGGCAAGGCAAAAGAGGCGAGTCCATTTTGGAGCGGTATCGCTTCACGGCTGGAGTCAGCGCGGACCTTTCAGTCTTCGGGAAACTTGGATCCAAGGGCTTGATTCTATCCGCTGACACAGGATTATCTGTAGATCATCTAGGAAATTTTGGTTCTTTTCCAGGGCTGGGAATAGGATTACATCTTTTTTTCTGATTCCGTATCCGGGAACAAGAAGCTGGTGAATTCAACAATCGCCTCTTTGTACCTCAATCATTTTGAGATATGATATGGTCGTGAATAGATGTTTGATCATAGTGCTCCTGCTTTTGTGGAACACCCAGGCAGGACTGGTATCTGCGCAATCTGTCACGATCAGTGGCTATGTAGAGGATGCTATGAGTTCGGAACGAATCCTAGGAGCAAGTGTGTCCATTCCGGCGCTACAGTATGGCACTACAACAAATCAGTTTGGATTCTTTAGCCTAACAACTGAACCAGCATCCATCCGTCTCTTGGTTTCACACATCGGATATCAGCCCATACTAGATAATCTTGTTCTCACCAGAGATACCACTCTGATCGTAACCCTCGCACCCCGTACTGTGAGACTGGATGATGTAGAAGTGATTGCGGATAGGGTATCTGATTTTGATAAGGTACAGATGAGCCGTCATGAAATACCGATTGAACAAATAGAGACACTACCGGTGATTCTTGGAGAAACTGACATTCAGAAAACGCTGCAACTGCTGCCCAGTGTGCAGTCAGGGGTTGAAGGCTCCAGCGGGTTGTATGTACGAGGTGGACGTGCCGATCAGAACCTGATTCTACTAGATGGGCTTCCGCTTTATAATCCGAATCATCTATTTGGTTTTTTTAGCGTGTTCAACACTTCAGCGATGAAGCGTGTGGAGCTTATAAAAGGTGGGTTCCCAGCAAGATACGGTGGGCGTCTCTCTTCGGTGATCAATTATACAATGAAGGAAGGAAATCTGAAGCGGTTCGCAGGGGAGGGAGCAATCGGGGTTATTTCTTCACGCCTGATGTTTGAGGGACCAATCGTGAGAAATCGCGCTTCTTTTTTGGTTGCTGGTCGTCGGTCGTACGCGGACCAATTGTGGCGCCCCTTTCAGGTAGGTCGCAAACGCTACGGAGCTGCCTTTTATGATATAAACATGAAGGCGAACTATATTTTATCGCCACGAGATCGCATATATCTGAGCGGCTATGCGGGTGAGGATAGGTTTTCCTACGAAGAGCGACCGTTTCCAGGTGCGAATGATCGCACCCGTTACGATCTTGGGTGGCACAATCGTTTGGCATCTCTCCGGTGGAACAGGCGAATAGGGGACCGCATGTTTGCCAGTACCCTCTTTGGAGTTACCCAATATCGCTTTTTCTCGGCTACTCATTCATCCGAATCTGCGGGTGAGGGTGAGGGTGACTTCATCAAGTTTGATCAGTCGTGGCATTCGAGAATTGTTGACTGGACCACAAAAATTGATTTTGAATTTATCCCGAATACAAACCACTATATCCGCTTCGGGGCAGAGGGGATTCTGCATCGTTTCAGCCCTGGAAGTACGCAGACGAGGTTGGACGAATCAGGTAGGTCGCCGATCAACTTGTTGCAAACACCAACGGGGTGGATATCCTCTCGACAGATGGCCTTGTATGCCGAAGATGAGATGCAACTTCAGGAAGCATTACGGGTGACCGCGGGCATTCGGCTTTCGCGCTATTTTTCCCATGACGAACAATTCGGCTCCTTAGAACCACGGTTGGGTGTCTATGTGCGAGTGAGCGACAGAACGGCAGTGAAAGCTTCTTTTGCGAGGTCGAAACAGTATGTTCATTTGTTGACGGGGGGAGGTGTGACATTCCCCACGGACCTGTGGATTCCGAGTATGGATCGCATTACCCCACAGAGAGGGTATCAGGTAGCAGCGGGAATCTATCAAAGTTATCGCAGTGGACTCTACGAGGTTTCAGTTGAAGGATACCTCAAACGTATGAAGGGGCATATTGAGTACAAGATCGGGGCGGATCGGTTTCGCGCGGGATTCTTGGATTGGCCCGATCTAATAGAAATCGGCACCGGGGCTTCTCATGGAGCAGAGATATTTATTGAAAAGCGGAGAGGAGACCTGACGGGATGGGTCGGCTATACTTGGGCAAAGACTACGAGACAGTTTGAGTCTCTTAATGCTGGCCTTTCTTTTCCTGACGGGTTTGACCGTCGTCATGACGTTTCGGTGGTAATGCAATACGAACTTTCCGGCACGAAGAAAATATCGGCCGTATGGGTCTACGGCAGCGGTTACCCTGTTTGGGTACCCACAGGTCGCTATGTCAGTCCGGGAGGATTCAGGGCTTCGACAGATTGGCTCTTTCCGCTCCATCTTGTAGACACTGGTCCAGTGAATACGGCGCGAGCTCCCGACTATCATCGGTTGGATTTCAGTATGCACTTCCAGAAGAATAGGAACTGGGGAGAGCGTACGTTTTCTATTGGAGTATACAACGCCTACAACAGGAAGAATCCAATGTTTGTATATCCGAAAAAGTACGAAACCGGGGATTCTGTTATTTCCTTTCGACAGTTGAGCTTATTGCAGTTAATTCCCGCTATTTCTTGGCAAGTGAGTTTTTAAGCTATGCGCCAGTGCCTAACCATTCTGCTTTTCGGCGTATTCTGTGGATGCGAGACCATTGTCGAACTGGATATTCCCAGTGACTATCAAGCCAAACTTGTAGTGGAATCACAGTTTTCGCCAGACAGCTTATGGACATTCCGCGTGGGCAAAAGCGTTCCATACACAGAAACCGTGGAACCAAGTGAGTTAATCGTACCGGATGCCAGGATTATTATTTCTGATGAGAACCATTTTCGTGATACGTTGCAACACATTGGTGGTGGAATCTATAAAACACTGCAAGGTCATCGTCCTGTAAGTGGTACAACATACAACGTGAAAGCTAGCGCATCCGGTTTTTCGGAGGTCCAAGCTTCCTCTTGGGCACCGCCCCTGCAAAGCGAACTACTGGAGATAGAAAGCATGGAAGTTGGGAATTCTTCAGATAGAGAACGTTACGTACTGCGATTCAGCATTGCGGATCAACCAGGTAGCAATTATTACAATCTTAACCTTTATCAAGTAATGCCATTCTGTGAAGACGACAATGGGGGGGTTAGAATTGAAGATGGACCTAGTTATACCACAAATTATTGGCCGATCTTTTTCGATAGCAATTCGCCCTCATTCCATGCCTTCATAGAGACTGTTGATGATCCGATCTATCCCCGTATAGAAAACGAATTTAGTGGTGCTTTCCTTTCAGATCAACTATTTGAGGCAACCACACAGGAATTCGAAATCACATTTGAGCCAACAGTCTTTGAATTCGTTAGCCCTTACTTCATGCTTGAACTCTCGGCACTCAGTGATGACTTGTTTGCGTTTGAGCGCTCTCTTGAGCTGCATGACTATTACCTGTTCGGTCCCGATCTTACTCGCAGCAGCCCAGCTGTCGTATATACCAACGTGGTGAACGGACTTGGAATTTTTGCGGGCTACACGAGCGACACCTACAGGTTTGATGCTAAGGGGAATGAATGGCAGGAAGATTCAGTGGCGGTTGGTTCCAGTAATCTGCAACCCTGCCAGTAGCTTTCGTTCTTCAAATCCCCTTGGGAGCATCCCTTTTGTTAGTGGATCGTTTGTTTTCGGAGACCTTGATTATTCCTGTCACTTCAAGAACTGGTTCTTGAGAGTAGTACCAGGAGAAAAGGTATCAGAGACATGGAAATGGATGCTCTCTGCACCATTGTGCAAAGTAAGATTGCGGAGCACTGTTTAGCTTGGTATAAATCGGTGCAGCCCAAAGGTCCCGCTCGCTATTCCCGTTCAAGAGTAATGCATTCAGGACTATACCAGTTGGCTTAATTAGCCGTTCACCTTTGTATCTGTTATCTGCCCAGATTCTGTTGATGAAATCTATTGCTATCTCAATATGTGAGCCAGGATCCGCGTCTTTGATGCATAACGGAAACTGCATGCTCATTCCATCAAACATCTATCTGAGACGTCCGAGCCAAGCCGATAGCTCTGGACGTCTACGCAGACGAGCAAGCAGCAGGTAGGTCGCTGCAAAAACAGCAGTAACAGTAATGCCAAGCCAGATTGGCTGCCAACTTTGTACGAAATACCAAAGGATCCCAGAAGGTACAAGCGCCGCTATGACGAGCAGTACCATTGCTCCCACAGCCCGCCAAGGAATGAATGTCTTGCCCAAGCGGCGCTTCAGCACACGCCCCAGTAACCACCACTCAAACCAAGAAGCCACCGCACTGCCAAGGGCCAACCCAATTGCACCAAGATAAAGTGTTGACGTCTCAGACCCCGTAATGAGTGACACCGATAATCTATCGAACGCAAACATTACAGGTATTGCAACCACCAATGCGACCGCTGCACGGATCATTGCCATACGGGCTGGTGTGCGTGTGTCGCCGAGCGCCCAAAAACCATTTTGTAATAACCTGCTGCTAATTGTTGCCAAAAGTCCCAGGCTGTAGCTAGCCAATATGAAGTAAGCAAGCCAGTTGTCATCCACACCAAATAAACCACCGCGGTAAATGGCGCCAATGATTACATACCCCAGTGCCATATATCCCAGCGCCGTAGGTATGGCCAGAAACAGGCCCTGGCGTAACCCTGCGTTAATGCGCTCAGCCATACGTGGCAAACTGTTCGTTCCTATTCGAGCAAGTTCGGGCAGCTCAGCAGCAGCAACGGAAAGACCGAAAAGCGAAATCGGCAGGATGTAGAGTACCTGCGCATAACCGATACTTGCTACGGCCCCCTCCATAAGAAGGGTTGCGAGCAATATGTCCAGATAGGCCGAAAGCTGGGCAATCCCGCGGCCGGCCAGAGCAGGCCCCACTGCATTCAGCGCCTGGCGCACGCCGGCTACACTCGTGGACAGACTGAACCGGAACCCTTTTAGCACCGAAAAAACGGACGGCAGCTGGAACAGAAACTGGAATAGCCCTCCAACTAAACCACCGACAAAAACCGCCGTGAGTAATCGCGTGAGTTCCTCCGGCAATATAGACGTATCCGCTTCCCCGCCGAGATCACCCGGAGTCAGACCGATCAGACTGCCCACACCAAGCAACGCCCCAATAATGGTCACATTCCACAGCACTGGGGCGAAATAAGGCATAAGAAAACGCCGGTGACTGTTAAGTACTCCCAGCGCCCATGACGATAGCACCAATATTCCCGCCATAGGAAAAGCCAGGCGAACCATGTCCACAGACAATAGAAGCCGATCCACCTCCCGCACCCCTTCTGCTACTTCGGCCGCGTCTGCCACAAAACCCCGCATAAGTATAGAACAGATAGGATGGGCTAACCATATACCGAGAAGCACCCCGGTACAAACGACTGCGGTCAATAGACCCAGAATACTGCCGGCGAACCGACCCGCTGCTTCCGGTTTACCCTCCTCGAGCATTTTGCTGTAGACCGGGATGAACGCTGCCGACATTGTGCCTTCACCAAGCAGGTTTTGCAGCGCATTCGGTGCTTGAAAGGCCGCCCTCAGGACATCTGCATGCGCCCCGCTGCCGAAATAACGTGCTGTAAGACTCCATCGAATCAGGCCCAACACCCGGCTTGCCATAATACCAAGCGCTACCACAATAGCCCGATTGCTTCGTGAGCCCCTCACCGGATTAGCCATGGTGCCATTGAGTTTGGGGAGCTGTCGTATCTTGGTCGTATGTTGCAAGTATCATGATTGAATACGTTAAAGGTACACTGAGCCGCAAAGGACCGACCCATGCAATCATTGACGTACACGGGATAGGGTACCGGGTTTTTATACCCATGTCCACCTTTGAACGACTACCTGATACTGGCAATAAGGTACAACTGCTCACGTATCATCATGTCCGGGAAGACAATGAGCAATTATATGGTTTCTTTTCTTCGGGGGAAAGAGCGATTTTCAGATTGTTCATTGGTGTATCTGGAGTAGGGCCACGGATTGCCATTGCAGCCCTTTCAACTATGACCCCAGCAGAACTGGTGCAACATATTACTTTGAGAGAGACTCCTATGCTGCAACGCATCAACGGCGTCGGCCGCAAGACTGCCGAACGCCTGGTAGTGGAACTGATTGATCGCATGAACGAACTGGATCTGGCAGAAACAGAAATGGCTGGGGCTGCAACCGCCCGTGCAGATGCACGCGCGGCTCTCGAGACGCTGGGGCTTTCCCGTCATAAAGCCGAACAACTGCTGCGAAAGGTCGCGCGCGCCCACCCCGAAGTCAACAAAGCCGAAGATTTTGTGCAGCTTGCTCTTAGCCAATAACTACATTTAGTAACTCAACCGGTTAGATTCACCTCTTTCTCCCATGCCAACAAACCCTATAACCCGACGTGATTTTATCCGGACTGGTACAGCAGCCAGTGCCGCGGCTGTCCTCCGACCAAAAACCCGCCCCTTTGCGGGCCCCGTTGCTATTGCAAGTGGTAATGGTCTCGCGGCCGTGGCTCGTGCGGTTGAGGAAATCAACGCCGGAGCAGATGCACTCGACGCCGTCATTGCGGGAGTTAACTTGGTAGAGGAAGATCCAAACGATACCTCTGTAGGTTATGGCGGTCTCCCCAATGCAGACGGAATCGTTGAGTTGGACTCCGCCGTTATGCATGGTCCAACCGGTCGTGCTGGAGCTGTGGCCTCCATCCAGGGAATCAAGTATCCGTCCAAGGTTGCGCAGCATGTTCTTCAACGTACAGATCATGTGCTGCTCGTAGCCAAAGGTGCTCAGGAATTCGCTCGTATGCACGGATTCCCCATTGAGAACCTGCTCACTGACCGTGCTCGCGAAATCTGGGTCCGCTGGCGGGAAAACCTCTCCAACCGGGATGATTATCTACCACCGCATGGCCCGGAGGACCGTGATCTGGGGGAAGCAATGCGACGCAACTATGACCACTGGGGAACCATCCATTGCTCAGCTATCGACCTGCAGGGCAATATCAGCAGCGTCACCACAACCAGTGGACTGGCTTTCAAAATTCCGGGGCGTGTAGGCGATTCCCCCATTATAGGTGCCGGCCTCTACTGCGATAACGAAGTCGGAGCGGCCGGCTCCACCGGACGGGGGGAGGCAAACTTAGAGAACTGCAGCAGCTTTCTGATTGTAGAGCGTATGCGCATGGGAGACAGTCCCGAGCAAGCGTGCCTGTATGCATGTGAGCGCATTGCACAACATACACACTTGGCCCGACTGCAAAATGAAGCGGGAGAACCTGCCTTTAATGTGTCGTTCTATGCACTCAATAAAGCCGGTGAGGTGGCAGGGGCACGTATTCGAGGCAAAGGGCGAATGGCTGTCGCAGACGCGAACGGGTCCAGACACATAGACATGGCGTACCTATACGCCTGATATTCTGTGCATGTCAATACTGCTAGATCTGCCAAGCTTGTCTTTTCCGGCGGCTAACGCAGAGTTTTTTCAGCGAAAGGCACCACTGGTACTGGAAGTCGGGTTCGGGGACGGCGGGTTTTTAACATCTGTTGCCCAGGCACATCCGGAATGGAATTTTATAGGAGCAGATATAGCCCATGGGTCGGCTGCACGGGCATTCAAGCGTGTGCGACGTGCGGGATTATCCAACGTTCGTCTCTACCACGGGAGCGGCTTGTTTCTTCTGAGAAATGTCTTTTGTGACGGAAGTCTTTTTAGGGTTTATGTGAATTTTCCTGATCCCTGGTACAAGAAGCGACATGCATCACGGCGATTGTTTCAGGCCTCATTTTTTGAATTGCTGTCCGCACGCCTTGAACTTGGCGGTGCACTGCTCCTTACCACAGACAGTGAACCCTACTTTAACCAGACCATAACCCTGGCACGCAACTCAGGGTACTACAGAATAACAGAAACGACGCCCCCGTCGACTATCCTCCATACGAAGTATGCAACCAAGTGGCGCGCGGCAGAGCGTAGTTTTTATCACGTGTCTATTCAAAAACACACCGGACATACTCTGCCAATCCTACCTCAAATTCATAAAGAACTCGGCATGCATCACGCACTCTTGAACGGCTCAATTCCAGCAGTCAAAGAATTCGACAAGGTAGTTCACCATTTCGAGAGCGGTCATGTCATTGTGCTTGATGTGATGCGCATGATTGGTCGGGAGGGCCTGGTGTTTATAGCCCGAACACACGAACCTGAGCTGGTACAGGAGCTTTTTATACAACTCCGCCCCGCGAGACGAGCTCAGGCAGATCTGTTGCTGAGCGTCATGAATCTTGGAAAGCCACTCGCAACGCGTGGAAGTAGCGAAGCCGTACAGGTGGTCAGTCGCTGGCTGACTCAGCGGGGCCTTACTATCTGTGGCACCTACTACTGAGACCATAAGTACACTGCCTGTCCATTAACGAACACAAGTGCCCCAACAACAACGGGTTTCCAACACAATCTATGTCACGATCTACACTTGCAATAACTGACGACCTCCGAGAATATATCCTGAGTGTGTCACTGCGGGAGCATCCACTCCTGGAGTCTCTCCGAGCAGAAACTGCAAAGTTGCCCGATGCGAAAATGCAAATATCGCCAGATCAGGGGCAGTTTATGGCCATGCTCCTGCGTCTCATGCAAGCACGATCAGTGTTGGAGATTGGTGCATTTACCGGATATTCTGCGCTCTCCATGGCCCTCGCACTTCCTCCAGATGGTCATATAGTTGCCTGCGATATAAGTGACGATTACACGAAAATTGCCCGCAGGTACTGGTCAGAGGCAGGTGTTGCCGACCGCATTACACTCCGTTTGGCTCCGGCATCCGAAACTCTGAACGATCTTCTTTCGGAGGGCCAAGCGGACACCTTTGATGCCGCCTTTATTGACGCAGATAAGGAGAATTACGACCTGTATTTCGAACGGTCTCTGGCCCTCGTTCGGCCTGGCGGCTTGATTATGATTGACAATGTCTTGCGCGGCGGAGATGTAGCTGATTCTGCGACAAAGAGTTTGGACACGCAGTCCATCCAAGCTTTGAACAAAAAACTTCACACAGATCCCAGGGTGAATCTGAGCTTGGTACCTATTGGGGACGGGGTAACCCTACTTTACAAAATTTGAGGTGTAGCCGCATTCTGCGTCTCCTCCCCTTACGGACACACGAATTTTTTTAGTGCCTGTATTTCAGAATCTGCCACAAATTTTTCGGAATTGGAAGAATTCGTAGGAAGCATAGGTGACGTAACAAACAAGAAGGATGTGATACTGGAGGTGGAGGCGGCGGTAATGATGGCGACGGAGAGGATGATGAAAAGGTCACGTTTAACCTGACGTATCCTGCGTCGGTTGTTCGCGGTGCAACAGCAGGTTGGTGTGCAGAAGGTGGTCCGGCGTTGAGTCCCCTTGGAACCAAGGGACGCTGATCACCGTCCGAGTGGTCTTGGCAGAAGAAGATAAGTCGACTGCGCTCGAAAACTTAACCACACGCGCCTTCGTGCTGCTCCGGAAATTGAGCAAGGAGGGTGATTTATCACCAGAGGAAATACACGAACTCGTAGAGATTCAAAAAGATATGCCCTCCACAAGTTTTGATCACAAACTGGAGATCCTCACGCAAACCCTTGAAGCACAGAAGGAAGTGTTGAACCAGCGATTGAAGTCCCAGGACACGAAGTACGACGTACTGATCTGGGGCATGGGGATCGGATTCACGCTCTTGCTGGCCTTTAATTTTTTCGGAGGCTGAGAACCGGGATTGGGATAGATGCGGGTCAGCTTAATGGGGACAGAGTCTTGTATCTCATGAAAGATACAGGACTCCCTAGACTGTATTGAAGCGCGGCGGCGAGAAGTCTCCCCCGCGTGGACTGTGTGTCCCACGCGGCCGTGCCCGCAGCCCAATCCTGGACTGCCAAGCCATTGCCCCCCGCACGCTGGTGGAGGGGGCGTGGGTGGCGGACGATGTGTGAGATAATGCGAGGTTGCCGGTCAAGCCCCCTGTATCCTTGCCCATACAGTGCTCAACTTGGGGCCCCACGGACATTACTCCGCGTCCTCAGTACTACGGACCCATCTACCGCCCTACCGGCCCAGTCTATCCCTTATCTGCCCTTGCGTCGGGTTCGCCAGGCAGATCCATTTGTCAGAGGACCTGCTGTGCTGTGCTCCTGCAACAGGACCGCTGCCACGGCTGCTGCATCCGTTGGAAGCACAGATTCCTCTGCCAGAAGCTCTGGATGTTCGTCCACGAAATGAGTGCTCAAGCGAGCTTCCTGCCAGGCTGCACTCTCCATGACCCGACGGCAAAACCCTCGTGTCGTCTTTACCCCTGCAATATGGTAGTCCTCCAGTGCAAAGATCATCCGTTGGGTCGCTTCCTCACGCGTACGCCCCCAAGTGATCACCTTCGAAATCATTGGATCGTAATGGACCGGGATCTCTCCCCTGGTCTGTAACCCGGCATCAACACGAATACCTACCCCCACAGGCACCTGGTGTAACGTCACCGTACCCGGGTTCGGGACAAAGTTAGCCGCCGGATCTTCTGCATATATCCGACATTCGATCGCGTGTCCATTAATGGCAAGTGCGTCTTGTGTGAATGGCAAGGCCTTTCCTTCTGCTACCCTGATCTGCTCGGCTACCAGGTCCAGACCTGTAATGTATTCGGTTACAGGGTGCTCAACCTGGAGGCGCGTGTTCATTTCCATGAAGTAGAAATTGTCCGCTTCATCAACCAGGAATTCGATGGTGCCCGCGCCTTCATAGTTACAGGCCTGCGCTGCACGCACGGCCGCTGAACCCATTCGTGCTCTCAATTCTGCTGTCATGCATGCGGCAGGTGCTTCCTCAATCACCTTCTGGTGACGGCGCTGAATCGAGCACTCACGTTCAAATAGATGTACACACGAACCATATGCATCCGCAAGAACCTGGAATTCCACATGTCGAGGTGTTTCCAGATATTTCTCGATAAAGATACGGGCATCGCCAAAGGCCGAACCCGCCTCACCCTGCGCCCGACTGAGGGCCTGCTCCATCTCCTGTGCACTGTGTACCTTGCGCATCCCTTTACCGCCACCCCCTGCCGCTGCTTTTGCGAGTACAGGATAGCCTATCCGGTCAGCAACCTCAAGGGCCTGATTAAGGTCGGTAACCGCCCCATCTGTTCCCGGAACAACCGGCACATCATGTGTATGCATGAGCTGACGGGCCAGCATCTTGTCGCCCATGGCACGGATCGCCTTGGCGGAAGGACCAATGAAAGTTATACCCTGTTCAGCACAGGCTTGAGCAAACTCCGCCCGTTCAGACAAAAAGCCATACCCTGGATGAACCGCATCCGATCCACTTTCATGAATGGCGTCCATAATACGATCCAGGTTCAGGTACGAATCCACCGACCGTGCAGATCCAACACAATATGCTTCGTCTGCATAGACCACATGTGCACTTGCCCGGTCAGCCTCGCTGTAAATTGCCACAGAACGGATCCCGAGCACTTTGCAGGTACGCATAATGCGCAGCGCGATCTCACCTCGGTTGGCAATAAGTATCTTAGAAATTCTTCCCATTAGTTCGCACGCACCTTCGAACAGGTATTCCCGTATGTTTGGATAATAACGTATTCGTTCATGTCTCGTTTAACTATTGCAGATGATCTTTATGCCGTTATGGAGATCGAACGCTCTGCTTCTGCAGAAGATATAAAGATCGCCTATCGACGGCTCGCCCAACAGCATCATCCGGATTGTAACCCGGGTGATGATCAGGCGGAAGAGCGATTTAAGCGACTCCAACAGGCCTACAGCATTCTTTCAGATCCGGAACGGCGGGCGAAGTACGACCAAATTCGGGCCGCCAGCAATCCAGAGCCTGTTCCCGCTTTTATGGACGATTTCTTCTCCAGTATCGGCGAATTCTTTGAAGAGATTTTTGGTAGCGGTGGTAATGTCGTGCACCTCTCACTCGAACGAGCGCTCCGGGGAGGCCCCATTATGATTCGGGGAAAGGATGGTTCACTCACACGGATTGTGTTACCCCCCGGTATTAAAAACAAGTTTCGAATCCGTGCTTCAGACGAGCCCGGCTCTCCTGCCTTTACCTTCAGAATACTCCCGCATCCCGTCTTTACCCGAAAAAGGAATAACCTGCTGGTGCAGCTGTCTGTAACCTCACTGGATGCTTTGCTAGGCTGTACTCAAACCGTAACCGATCCATACGGGGACATTCTTACGATCGATGTTCCACCGAACTCCAGACCAGGGACACGACTGCGACTCGTGGGACACGGCGTCCGATCAAACAAAAAGCGACCGGGAGATCTGCTGATTAACCTCGACATTAGCCCCATGAATTCTGCAGATCGCCAAACTCTTTATCAGGCCGCACTTGCGGCCGGGCTTATTCAGCGCTAGTTCCCGTGAGCGAGTTGTAGATGTGACCCACATAAGTATCTGGATCCAGTACTCCTCCGTCCCAGGCAGCATCCAGGGCGGCTGTGGGTTTTGCTGCAATGATCTCCTCCCTGGACTTGTCCTCTCTTATCAATTTTGCCACGGCCTCGCGAACGGTCGCCATCATTTCCCGATACGCCTGTAGTTCAGACTGATTGGACAGCGGGCCATGCCCAGGGATGACCCTGGTGTTTTCGTCACAACGCGCAAGCACCGCATCTGCAACTGCTACCATCCCGTCGATTGATCCACCAGTGTCCACATCTATGAATGGATACATCCCGTTGAAATAGGTGTCACCCATATGGATCACGTTAGCCTTATGAAAATGTACAATAACATCTCCATCGGTATGTGCCTCAGGTGCGTGAAAGATCTCTATCGTGTCCCCGTTCCAGTGAAAAGAGATGTTCTCCGTAAAAGTGATCACAGGTAGCGCACCCTTTGGGGCAGCAGGCACTTTACTCCCGAATGCGCCCAGGAACTGATCCACACTCAGGCGTGCATGTACCTTTTCGTGAGCCATTATGAGAGCCCCCCTCGCACTAAAATTCTCGTTACCTCCCACATGATCCCCATGCCAGTGTGTGTTCAGCACAAACTGTACCGGCTTGGCCATGTGCGTATTTATCGCTGCCAGAATTTTTTCGGTGAGTTGCCCAAATTGAGCGTCAACCATAAAAACGGAATCCTCTCCGTAAGAGACCCCGATGTTGCCTCCCTGCCCAACCAGCATCAGGATACCTGGAGCGACCTCATGTACCTCAATCTCGATCGCATCAAACTCCTCCTGGGGGATAGCACCAGGGGTAAGGAAGTTCAGTACAGACATTAACCACTGTAGATCAGGCCCGTTTTTCCAAGGTAGACCGTTGGGTTATTCACCCTCGGCATCAACTGCCGGGCGCTGGCTGAGTTCTCGATCCAGAAGAAACAGCGCCGCCCCCTCTTCACCGACCAGGCGCAGGTTCTCCATGATCTCCCGGGCGGAGTCCTCCTCCTCTACCTGCTCATCCACGAACCATTGCAACAACGTCCTGGAGGCGTAATCTTTCTCCTCCAGAGATAAAGCATACAGCTCATGGATCCGTGCTGTGATGTACTGTTCGTGTTGCAGCACATGAGTGAAAATTTCCAGTGTAGACTGTGCTGAATCCACTTCGGGCTTGTCCAGGGCATGTAGATCTACCTCCGCATCACGCTGAAGCAGAAAATCATACAGTTTCAGGCCATGGATCAGTTCTTCCTCCCACTGCTTCCGCAGCCAATGGGCGAAGCCCTTCAAGTTGCGGGATTCCATTTCGGCTGCCAGCGCCAGATACAAATATGCGGACTCGAATTCGGCCTTGATCTGGGCATTCAGCGCAAGCTGCATACGATCAGACAACCCTCTCTCAAACATTGGTCACATCAAACTTTGTTTCAACGGGCGTAAACCGGTTGGTAACGATCCTGTTCGTCACCTCTTGTTTGAACATGACACTGTACAATGGGTATATCTGGTGCAATTGACTCAACAGGCGCATTATCTGAACCTACGGCTACGACTCACTAAACCTGCATCAGACGATGTCAACGGCCGGCCACATACTTTGGGCAGATGATGAAATCGACCTGCTTCGCTCCCATGTCCTCTTTCTAGAAAGCCGGGGATACCGGGTTACACGTGTAACCAACGGAGTTGACGCTATCGAAGCAGTTAGCCAGGATGATTTAGTAGATGTCGTCCTCCTGGACGAGCATATGCCGGGAATGGAAGGGCTCGAAGCACTCGCGGCTATCAAACGGAAACGCCCGGACGTTCCCGTGGTCATGGTCACCAAAAGTGAAGAAGAGCACCTCATGGAGGAGGCCTTGGGGGGACAGATCAGCGACTATCTGACCAAGCCCGTCAACCCCAGCCAAATCCTGCTTACCTGCAAGCGGCTGCTTGAGGGGGGACCACTGCGTAACGCCCGGGTTTCCCAGGACTACCTGCAGCGCTTCGGTGCCATTTCCTCTGCTCTCAGCGATCGCATCGGATACTCGGAATGGGTAAGCCTCTACAGAGAACTCGTTCATCACGACCGTCAACTGGAAAACGACGAAGACGCGCGCCAGGTGCTGGCAGGTCAATATCGGGAAGCCAATCGGGAATTCGGCCGATACATAGAAGATGTTTATCCCAAATGGATATCGGCTTGTCGTTCCCGTTCGTATACCGATCGACCGTTGCTTTCGCATGAGATCGTATCGCATTGGGTTAAGCCGCTCCTGAAATCAAATCAACGTGTGGTGTTTCTCGTTATTGACTGTATGCGCTATGACCAGTGGCTGGAGTTCTCCTCCTTGCTGTCCCCACTGTTCTCTATCCAGACCGATTTCCATTACGGCATCTTACCGACGGCCACACCCTACGCACGCAACGCGATCTTCAGCGGCCTTCTGCCGGACGAGATCGCCCGCCGTTATCCCACGATGTGGCACGGTGAAGATGGAGATGAGTATAGTCGTAACCAGTATGAGGAGCCGCTACTGACCGATTGTCTCAAGCGTTTGAACCTGCGCGATTTCACCATGCGCTATCGGAAGTTGATCGGCAAAGAGGACGGCCGCTCCTTCGCGCAGGATGTGAATCACTACTTGCAGGCCGACCTGAACGCCATCGTGGTCAATTTCGTGGATATACTTGCTCACAGCCGGTCAGATTCAGATATTATCCGGGAATTGTCTCCAGATGAGCGGGCTTATCGAGCGTTGACAAGAACCTGGTTCAAACATTCCTGGCTCTACCAATCCTTGCAGACGTTATCTGAACAGAATTGTACGATTGTGATCACGACAGATCACGGAGCTGTACGCAGTCTGCACGGGACCAAAGTGCGTGGAGATCGTGATACATCTACGGCTCTGCGCTACAAGTATGGGCGCAATCTTCGGGTAAACCCCCAACATGCCATGGTCGTTCGGGACCCACGCGCCTATGGCTTACCAACCACGAGAGCCGGCAATTGCTACATCATTGCTAAGGAAGACTATTACTTTGTCTATCCGACCAACTTCAACCATTACAGGAATCTTTACAACGACTCCATGCAACATGGCGGTGCTTCTTTGGAGGAAATGATTCTTCCGGTGATCACTTTACGGCCTCGCAATATGTAATGTCCGCAGACTATGCCGACCGTCTTTTGAGCCTTCCGCGTTACTCAGAACTCGGTAATGCCGCAATGAAACCTGGTCTGCGCGGTGTTGGGCACCTCCTTGCGGCTATGGGACATCCAGAGCAGAAGTTCACCAGTGTTCATATCGCCGGCACAAATGGAAAGGGATCCACTGCCAGCATGATCGCTGCCATCGGCCAGTCTGCCGGATACCGTATCGGCCTCTACACTTCTCCCCATCTACTCCATCTATCCGAACGGATTCGACTAAATGGTATACCCGTGCCGGATACCTGGATGCAGGGTGCTCTGGATCGCTATGGATCTTTGTTCGACCGCCTGCAACCAAGCTTCTTCGAAGCCCTCACCGCATTGGCCTTCCTGTTCTTCGCGGAGTCATCCGTAGATCTTGCCGTTGTTGAAACGGGGCTTGGGGGCCGACTCGACGCAACCAACATCCTTAGACCCAAGCTCTCCGTGATCTCTCAGATAGATCTGGATCACACACAGACACTCGGCAATTCGCTTACCTCCATTGCACGTGAGAAAGCTGGCATAATCAAGGACGATACGCCCGTCATTGCAGCAACAGGTCAGGCCGCTACACAGCAAGTGATGCAGGAAACGGCCAGCAGCCAAAATGCTCCCTGGGTTGAACCGGGTATCGCGACCGATACTTACTTGCAGACCCCCCTGCGCACATACGACCTGCACTCATATGGCCTCGCCGGTGAACACCAGACCCACAATGCACTCCTGGCCACCCGAAGTGCCGAAATTCTTTTCCCGGAAGCAAGACAAGACCCCCTCTTCATCCTCAAAGGACTTGAAAGGGTTTGCGAGCTCACCGGACTCAGGGCCCGCCTAGAGGTATTCAACAAAAAACCGCTGGCGATCCTGGATGTGGCCCACAATCCTGCAGGTATCGCAGCCGCGCTCAACTACATGCCACGCGATGGAACCGTCCACCTTTTGCTCTCGCTCATGAAGGACAAGGAACTTACCGGTGTCATGCGTGTGTTGAAGGGACATTCATTGCAAGTGTACGTGTGTGACCTTGCTCTCCAGCGTGCTGTGCCTGCGTCCGATTTGGCCAGACTGCTTGAAGAGTACGCAATTAATGTTGCTGGCACTGGATCTGTATCCGCTATGTGGGAACTCGCTTTGGGTCGTGTGATACAACAGGAGTCCATTCTGGTGTGCGGTTCACACTTCCTCGCTGGTGCATTCCTTAGCGCAGTGCACTTGTGAGTAATCTCGAATTTGCTTAACTTGCGTGTGTCTCAGGTAACCCCGACGCTCAATCGTCGTATAACTAGGAGCCTGGGTCGCCGTAACCCTTGTTCAATCTCTGCAGTGGCATCAGCGCTGCTCCGTTCTTCTAGTCCACATCTTCCAGTCTGTTTACGCTTACCTAGTTGCATGAGGTTTCCGTGCCTGCGGAAACCATCCCGTGATCTTGGCTCAATGCAGCCCTATGCACGTTAATGAACCCTCTTTCAATGAATCAACCCGAACTAGCACAAAAGAAACTTCCCGAACTAAAGGATATTGCCCGCCAACTAGGCGTTGGGGGGTGGACGACCCTACGCAAAAAAGATCTGATTGAGTTTATCCTTGAACATCAAACCCGAACAACTACTAACCGAGGTCCCCGCATAGCAAAACAAGCTGAGCTTGTCAGCCCGGCGGCGACCCGCTCCTCGAATACAATGAAAAGTCCCCCGACAGCCTCGACATCCAAAGAATCTCCCTTGTTTAGCTCTGAGAAAGATGGCCGTACAGATAACAAGGTGATTCACATTCGCGCCACTCCTACAAACGAGCCCACCGCGAAGCAATCCTTGCATCACGACCCTGAGAGCCGTCCTCCGAGGCGCACGCGTCAGGGAGGACGTTCGAGGAGACAGTCTCATGGAAAGCGCGGGAGGCGTGATTCCCGTATGGGGCCAAGGGACTCACGACGGCGGCGTGCACCCGAGAGCCCTCCAATCTACGCACCTCGCTCTGACATCAAGAAACTGGACCCGAACACCGTGCTCGAAAAAACGGGCGTCCTGGAAATACTGCCCGACGGGTACGGGTTCCTGAGGTCATCTGACTTCAATTATTTGCCTAGCCCTGACGACATCTACGTATCGCCCAGTCAGATTAAACGCTTTGGTCTCCGGCTTGGAGACACCGTTGAAGGCGAGGTCCGCCCGCCAAAGGATGGTGAACGATACTTTGCTCTCATTCAAGTCAGGAAAATCAATAACTGTGATTCTGCCTCAATAGAAAAGCGACAGAGTTTTGAGTACCTGACTCCTCTCTATCCAGAGGAACACCTTCGCCTGGAAACACGCGCGCACGACATGTCCATGCGGATCCTTGACCTGTTCGCACCTATCGGAAAGGGACAGCGGGGACTGATCGTTGCCCAACCCAAGACCGGCAAAACCATTCTTCTACAAAAAATTGCCAACGCTATCAGTACCAACCATCCAGAAGCCCACCTCATTATCCTTCTGGTTGACGAGCGACCAGAGGAAGTGACCGACATGGAGCGGCATGTTAAAGGGGAGGTGCTTGCATCCACCTTCGATCAGGAACCGTCTCGACATGTAGAGGTGGCCAATATCGTACTGGAGAAAGCCAAACGCCTCGTAGAAATGAAGCAGGATGTGGTGATCCTTCTGGACTCAATCACCCGCCTGGCCCGTGCACACAATGCCGTGTGCCCGGACTCTGGACGTACACTCTCAGGCGGACTGGATGCCACCGCGCTGCGAGGGCCCAAGCGCTTCTTCGGCGCCGCACGCAATGTCGAAGAGGGCGGTTCGCTAACTATTGTCGGAACCGCTCTGATTGATACGGGAAGCCGCATGGATGACGTTATTTTTGAAGAATTCAAGGGAACGGGCAATATGGAGCTCGTGCTGAACCGAGAAATGGCAGATCGTCGTATCTTCCCTGCATTAAACGTAGTTATGAGCGGCACCCGTCGGGAGGAGTTGCTGATCCAGAAAGCACGGCTAGCCCGTATATGGATTCTTCGAAAACTTCTGGCTGATCAGGATCCGATTCAAGCAATGAACTTTCTGCTTGACCGGATGCGCACCACCAGAAGCAACGACGAATTCCTGGTTACCATGAACTCCTGAGAGCACCTGTCGGCGATTGCCTCTTGCAATACCCAACTGGATGGCAGTCACTCCACTAATCCCGGTAATGTTGTTCGATATGGATGGCGTCCTCGTGGATGTATCTGGGTCCTATCGACGCGCTATCGAAGAAACAGTCTACCATTTCACTGGCCGGGAAATTCAGCCGGAAATGATCCAGCGATACAAGGATCGTGGAGGATTCAATGATGACTGGGAGCTCACACACACCATTATCGGGGACTTTGGTATGGAGGCCCCATTTGCTCGCGTGGTAACCGAATTCCAACGCCGCTACCGTGGTGAGGACTGGGACGGTTTCATCACCGAAGAACACCCTCTCATTCAAGTCGAGACACTGTTAGAGCTCAAGAAGCTGGGTCATATCCTCGGGATTGTAACCGGCCGCCCGGAAGTCGAAGCATACTGGACGCTCGATCGATGGGGCTGGCGGGAGTTTTTTCCACTGATGGTTGGTCGGGAACGACAGGGTAATCGTAAAAAACCGGACCCTTTCCCGTTGTTGCTTGCGCTCGGCCGCCTTAATGCTGCCGGCATACAAGTCACCGCGGAAAGGACCGCCTACATCGGAGATTCCGTAGACGATATAACCGCTGCACGTGCGGCAGGAATGCTCTCTATCGGTGTCGTGCCCCCACACTTGAACCCTCAGACACATGAACCCCTCTTACATGAACGCGGAGCACATTTGGTTGTAACTGACCCAAACAGTCTTCCCGAAAAAGTATCTTGGCCTAATGATTGGGCCGGAGAAATTTTTGAAGTATAGCCATAAAAAAGGCACCGCAAACACCTGGAAATGTCGTGCGATGCCCTGTCCCTGGCTTCCACTCACTGGAAGACAACCTAGCCTACGGAGGGTTTTACCGGAGGTTGCACATGTGGTTGGGAATTTGAAGTGCGTCACACTTATTGTATCGCTGATCCATGTTACGGCTGCCATTCTTTCTTGCCCGTGGTTTTGTAGCTGCTGAAACGCTTTCTGGCGCGATCCCTGTAATCCGGCAGCTGCATGACAAGGGAGTGCTCACAACAGTGGACCTACTCGGCGAGCACGTAACGCGTCGAGATCTGGCACTGCTGGGGCGTGACAACTACATCCATCTATTGCAGACGCTGGCCTCAGAACCTCAACTGGAGCGCAATATCTCCATCAAGCTTTCCATGATCGGACAGGTGATCGATGAAAATTTTTGTCACGACAACCTGTGTACTCTCTTGGATGAGGCCCGGGCGTTGAACGCCTTCGTGCGACTTGATATGGAAGGTAGCTCGGTTCTGGAGTCAAGTCTTCGCATTTTTGAGTCCGTACTACCCGAGTATCGTGAACATGTGGGTATTGTGCTGCAAGCGTACCTGAAGCGTACCGAAGAGGATGTGAAACGTATGTGCCGTTTGGGCGCGCGCGTGCGCCTATGCAAGGGCGCATACCGTGAACCCTCGACGATTGCCTGGCGGCCCATGCCGAAAATCCGCACACAGTTCATCCGCTGTATGCACATCCTGCTTCGAGACGGCAATTACCCCGCCATAGCCACGCACGACGACGCACTCATTGAAAGCACCAAAGCGTACGCCTTGGAAAAAAGCATCGACGCATCAAGATTTGAGTTCCAGATGCTCTACGGTCTGCGCCAAAAAACACAGGTGCGTATCGTCCGCGATGGGTACAACATGCGTGTTTACGTGCCCTATGGTCGCATGTGGCTACCCTACTATGCACGTCGGCTCCGTGAACGACCCGAAAACGTCTCTTTCCTGCTGCGCAATTTTCTGCGATCCTGACCGGATTATCCGGATTCCGCTGCCAAAAACCGCTCCGCGTCTATTGCTGCCATGCAACCGGTCCCCGCTGCAGTGACGGCCTGCCGATAGACATGGTCCTGCGCATCTCCACACGCAAATACACCGGGGATGTTGGTTTGAGTTGATCTTGGCCGAGTCTCAATGTATCCCTGCTCATCCACGTCAAGCCAGGACCTGAAAAGCGTCGTGTTCGGTGTATGTCCGATCGCTACAAAGAATCCACGGACTGCCAGATCCCGTTCGGAGTTATCGATCACATTCCTGAGCCGAACACCGGTCACTTCGTCTGCACCCAGTATATCTGTAACGATGGTGTTCCAGATGATCTTGATCTTCGGATGCTCCTTCACGCGTTGCTGCATGATCTTTGATGCACGCAGCTCGTCTCTTCGGTGGATCAGCCAGACCTTTGACGCGAAACGCGTCAGGAAAAGCGATTCTTCCATTGCGGTGTCACCTCCACCGACCACAGCCAAGTCTACCCCCCGGAAAAACGCACCATCACACGTTGCACACGCAGATACTCCGCGCCCCAATAAGCGTTTTTCGTTTTCCAAACCCAGATAACGGGCTGAGGCGCCCGTGGCAACAATGACGGTATCTGCGAGAATCCCCGTTTCCTCATCCACCACAGCCTTCAGTGGACGTTGGGAAAGATCAAGATGAGTTATCTCACCGTACTTCACTTCGGCCCCAAAGCGAACTGCCTGAGCTTTGAAGTCCTCCATCATGGCCGGTCCAAGAACTCCGTCCACATAACCCGGATAGTTCTCTACATCCGTGGTCGTTGTGAGCTGTCCTCCGGGCTCAAGTCCTTCATAGACAACCGGAGCAAGATTTGCTCGAGCCGCATAGAGCGCCGCGGTGTACCCCGCCGGACCGGAACCAATTATGAGCACCCTGTGGTGTGCTGCACCCTCAAACGAAATTTCGTGGGGAATCGGAATGGACGACATTTTATCTGGGTTCACTCACTCCATACAAGGCACACGCACTAGGCGATACCGTGCATATAAACTGGAACGGTTGTTTCCCGAAAGACTTCGGTTTGTCAGGCTGTCTGGCTGATAAGCGCGTCAAGCCTTTTCTGAAACTCCCGCTTCCTGGCCGACCCTATCATCTGATCACGCACCTGCCCATCGACAAAAAAGAGCAGCGTCGGAATTGAGCGTACACCATATTGCATTGCGGTCTGTGGATTTACATCAACGTCAACCTTGCCAATCTTCACCCGGCCGGCATACTCAGTGGCCAGTTCGGATACGATTGGTGCTACCGCTCTACACGGACCACACCAAGCAGCCCAGAAGTCAACGAGTACGGGAATATCGGATTCCAGCACTTCGGTTTGAAAGTTAGTATCAGTCAGCTCAATAGCAGCCATGATTCTCGAGTATTGTTTAGATAGTGTATTGTACGCAGAACTGGTGCGCAAGTTATGGGAATTATGCAGCAACTCGGCGCGCCATGTGTTTCGGAATAGATCCGAAGTAGACCGTCCTCATCGCGTCCGTAGTGCAGTGCAATACACTCTTACCTCCGACAGCAACCGATAGTGCCGGATTTGAGGAAACGGCCCCCAGGACGGTTAACTGTACGTCTGGATGCTCGGCAACAAGCGTCTCTAACTGATCCGCCTTTGACCGCGCTGCCGTAAGCAATATCCGAGACTGTGCCTCGCCGAAAAGTAAAGCATCCGTGCGGGCCATGCTCTCGGGGTTCAGTCGAATATCCACGCCCAGGTTTTCTGAAAAAAGGACGCATTCCGCCAAAGCCACAAGCAACCCTCCGTCAGAAACATCATGTGCACTTGTAATAAGTCCAGACTGAATCATGGCGAGGGCAGACTCCTGTACCGCACACTCCTCTGTCATATCCAGATGGGGGGCATCTCCACGGGTTAGCCCGTGGCGTGTGTACAAGTATTCTGTTGCTCCGAGCTCGCAATGCTGCGTGCGAAAATTCCAGGCCTTCGGACTAAGTAAATAGATCGTGTTGCCTGGTGTGCACAATCCTGACTGTGTCGCGTGAGCAGTGACATCCTCCACCAGCCCCAACATCCCTATGGTCGGAGTCGGGAAGACTGCTCCCCCCGGGTTTTCGTTATAGAACGAAACATTACCACCGGTTACTGGAGTATTGAGCTTTCTACAGGCATCGCCCATACCCCTCACGGCCTCCTTGAAAGTCCAGTATACCTCCGGCTTGTACGGATTACCAAAATTGAGACAGTTGGTGATTGCCAGTGGACGCCCACCGGTACATACCACATTGCGAGCAGCTTCCGCAACGGCTATCTGGCCTCCTTTGTACGGATTCAGATAGACATAGCGTCCGTTGCAATCTGTTTTTACTGCCAGGCCTTTGTCTGAATTCTTGATCCGTACCACTGCTGCATCCCCGGGCCCTGGAGCGTTGATGGTACCGGTGCGCACCATGGTATCATACTGTTCATACACCCACTGCTTGGATGCGATATTGGGGGACCCCAGCAGACTGAGTAGGGCGCTTTCCACCTCGTGCACATGCAGATCCTCTATTGCAGGCAGCACAAAGGTTGTATCCAAGTAGCCCGGTCGGCGACTTTCGCGATGATAGACTGGGGCGCCTCCCCCTAAAACCAGATGATCGGCCTCCACGTCAGCCACCTGCTCTCCCCTGTACTGTACCTGAACTCGACCCGTATCCGTGACTTCTCCCACACATACCGCGTACAGATCCCATTTGATAAAGATAGCCTGCAGCTCCTCTTCTTTACCGGGTACACAAACCAGTAACATGCGCTCCTGGCTTTCAGACAGCATAATTTCGTAGGCGGTCATATCGGCTTCACGAACCGGTACATGGTCCAGGTTCAGGCGCATGCCGGCGCCACCTTTTGCACTCATTTCACACGAGGAACATGTGATGCCCGCTGCCCCCATGTCCTGTATGCCGACGACTACACCTGCAGCAAGCGCCTCCAGTGTGGCCTCCAGGAGTAATTTTTCCGTGAAGGGGTCGCCTACCTGTACACTCGGACGTTTTTTTTCGCTCTCTTCGGATATTTCCTCGGACGCGAAGGTGGCTCCGTGGATACCGTCTCGGCCTGTTGCCGAACCTACAATAAAGACCTTATTGCCAGCACCCTCTGCAATAGCAGACGCAGTGCCATCCACTTTCACAATCCCCACACTCATGGCATTCACTAGCGGGTTACCCTCATAAGCCGGATCGAAGTACACTTCTCCGGCCACGGTAGGGACACCAAACGAATTCCCATAGTCACCAATCCCGCGAACAACACCATCAAACAGATACCGCACTCTGCTATGCTCAAGGGACCCGAACCTCAGCGAATTAAGTGCGCAGATCGGGCGCGCACCCATGGTAAAGATATCGCGATGAATTCCCCCTACGCCGGTCGCAGCTCCCTGATAGGGTTCAACGGCCGAAGGGTGATTATGACTTTCAATCTTGAAAGCGACTGCCAAGCCATCGCCAATATCGACCAGTCCGGCATTCTCGTCTCCCGCACCAACCAGCAGGGCGCCTCCTTCGCGAGGCAAAGTTTTCAGCATCGCAATGGAGTTCTTGTACGAGCAGTGTTCGCTCCACATGACCGAGTAGATCCCCAGTTCGGTTATGGTTGGCGTTCTTCCCAACCGCTCCAGAATCCATCTGTATTCCTGGTCCGTGAGTCCGTGCTCAGCGGCCAATGCCTCATCGACAATGATTTCGGTATTCATCAATTTATTGCCTGGTGGCCCTTTTACCACTTACTGCGATAAGTTACCCCAATATGAAGAGTTTTCCACATTCATATACAAAAGTGTTGATACAGTGCTGGCACTATTGACGCCAGTGTGTCGTATTTCGAGACGACTGCGATCTCCCAGGAATCCGACAACATGTACTTAATCGGAGTATTGCAACAACATCAATTCGGTGTATGCCCGCTTCGTGTCTATCTTTTTTCAGGTTGCAGGTGTAGGAGCCGGCTGTAACTCCAGATAAAGCCCCCCAATCCAGTGGAGCTGATGAAGAAGGGTGACACACAATTACGAATCCAAATTCAGCAAGCGCTCGTATAGTTCACCACGGACAGACCCAATTTATGGGACGAACTCCCAGTCATACACCTGGATTCACTCGCCGGTAATTTAAACGCCAGCCTATCTGGAATGGAATCTGCCAAAACACTTCCTTTGTAACCAAACACTGAGTTTCTATGATGAACCGTGAGACATCCATACGGGCCTCAATCATTTTGCTGGTTGCATTTTTTGTGACTGTCGATGTTTCAGCACAAGTTTACTTTGTAGCTGATGAAAAGAGGATAAGCGTGAATGGGAGGATAATAGAATCCAGTAACCTACCCAAAAACCTGCCTGATCTAGTGCCGCGGGGTTTTTCTTTGTATTCTGTCGGTTCTTTTCCAATGCGGGTCAAAATCAATGATTTAACATACGAGATTTGGAGAGATAGAATTGTAGAGTCTTGCGGAACTGGTAACTTGAGCTTCAAGCTCCAGATAGGTCCAGACCCAGATTTTATCGAAATAGCGACTATGGGTTCAGGCAGTAAGGAACCCCGTCACCAGATTGAGACACCATTTTTGGTCAACTCGTTCAAGGGAGATGGACAGGAAACAGATCTGTTTATCAATTATGGAATCCCTCCAGAATCCATCCCTGATTTGCCGAAAACAACAATAGCAAGTGCGGACTTTCACACCTACGCAGCTTTGGACTCCATCATTGATTACCCGAACGGAACAATAGAGGTAAATGCAAACGTTACGTCGTATCTCAGTGACGATCAAGGAGAAACCCACGCTGAGCGTACGAAAAACATTGATGGCTTCTCTACCAATCAGATTGTGGCATTTCCTGATCAGAATCTATTGGTTGGTACACAGCAGATGCAACTTCAGCCAGGCACATATGAACTCTTCGTCGTACTCGAGATGGCCAGCAAAGAGACTCACGGTGTTTGGACTCGGGAGATTTCGGTGCCGGATTATGATCAGATCGGCGTCACATTGAGCGATATTATGCTTGCTTATTCTGTCGAACAAGCTGAAAATGGTGTGCCCCCGAGCACGAATGAAATTATTCGAAATGATCTCTCTATACTGCCGGCACCACGGAGTCTATATTCTACTGAGTTGCCGATCTATCTGTACTTCGAGATCTATGGGTTAACCCTAAATGCTCAGGGGAGAACTGATTATGATGTAGAAATCACATTGGA
Organism: Rhodothermaceae bacterium bin80; assembly: GCA_002238805.1. Classification (GTDB taxonomy): domain Bacteria; phylum Bacteroidota; class Rhodothermia; order Rhodothermales; family Bin80; genus Bin80. Next base: position 78,476 of record MPNB01000001.1, read on the forward strand.
ACCCAAGAATACTGATCGTCGGATCCGGCGTGTGATAAGGAGCATATTCGGTAAGAAGCGGAACAGAGAGGGGGTGTCTGTAAGCTATACGGAGAACGGTTCACTGCGCGAAGAATCTTTGTACCAGATTCTGGATGTCAGTGACCAGAAAACAGGACCATACACACTAACCCTGGTTGTTCGGGATAATGAGACGGGTAAAGAATCCGAACGGACACAAAGCCTGTTTTTGGAGAGATGGGGGTTCCCATGTAGTGAGTGAGCGGGTAGGCGAAGGGTCAGAGTGTAACCTTTGGAAATATATCTCAAACTGAAACTTATAAAACCGAACGGCTTCTGGAAGAAGACTCCGCAGTACTGCACGACATGGCTTGGCTGCATCTGCTTCCAGTGAAATTACCGTGCTTGTCCAGGTTTTCGTTTAGTCCCTCGAATTTCTCCAAGTAACCCAGACCCGTATTCATGTTTTACAGCGTTTCTGAACGCATGAAGCAATGGTTATTTCCATATTAGTAGGGAAACTCATTTTCGGAGACCGACGAGTGAACAGACCCAGAAGCGCTAAAATCTGATGTTTTCACGGACAGGCGAAGCGTCTAAAGATCTGGGCTTCCATGCCTTGATTGATGCTCAGACCTGTACCAAGCCATACCTCAAAAACAGAAAGGAACCATCGCTGGATCTAGACGGTGATCCCGAATTAATTGAGCCACTTCGTCATGGTCAACCGGTCGTTTCGAGGACATGTAACCAACTCAGAGTACAGGATCTCTGATAAACCGAATCGTCGGAACAATGTGACTGGAATCGAACTAATTGCGTCTAACCATAAACCAGACATAAATACCATGAAATCCCTAGTTCAAGTTGTTCTCCTATCAGCTATCGTCATGGTCGCGGCGTGTGACAGTGCCGATACCGAACCAGAAAATACCCCGTTAAGCGAGCGCGAAACAGAAGAGCTACTGACAGCATTGTTGGTGGTGGTGTCAGATACGATGCCACAGATTACAGCCACTCACAGCCCAGAAGAATTCACCATCGCGTGCCCTGAAGAAGGGGAGATGCGTTTGTCGGTTAATGTTACTGATGCAATGCCCAACGATAGCACATCACGTCTATCCATTGGGGTTGACTTCACTCCAAACGGGTGTGGAATCAAGGGTGACGAGGGGACAGAATTTACGCTGGATGCCGAACAGAGCATTAACTACCTCTCTGTTTTAACTATCCAGGGTTTCTTTAGCGATGTGGAACTTGAAGGAGGCCTAGATGGACAACTAGACTGGATGGTGGAAAGCCGATCAGGTACGTGCACAATTGACTTGGACGCGGAACTGGAAGTGAGCACAGACCTGTCAAACGCCCGTAGCCTGTTGGCTGGCAGCGCGTGTGGTCACGAATTGGCTCTTGTTGATACCAGTTCGTTCCTCCAGAGTGGACCGGAGAGTGAACAGATCCGGCGCAAGCCTGTTCGTCCTCGGTTCTAATCTGAAAGTTGCTTGCGCAGTGACGTTGTCTTTCAGCAATACTGTAATAGTCCACACTAACCATGTCTTCCCTTATGTTGGACATTTTGCCATACGTCAGGCGTAGCCTTGTTTTATCGGGCGTGATTCTGCTGCTTCCGCTGATAACATCTGCTCAGTCAGTAATTCATCCGACGAAGGAAAATATTCCTGTCTCCTCGGATCCTCGCTTTGAGTTAGGGCATAATGATAACGAGGAGGTATGGAGTTGGGACATGATGGATATAGCAACGGTAGGTGTTGACGAGGGGGATGCACACGAAATGATTGGGATGGTGTGGGATTTTGATGTCGATCACAAGGGTACCATGTACTACGTCGATCTAATGGGTAGAGAAGTTCGTGCCTATGGTTACGATGGCAAATTTATTGCTGTGGTGAGCACTGCTGGAAGTGGCCCGGGCGAGTTCAGACAACCCGGAGGGCTCGCAGTTATAGAAGACGGCCGTAAGATAATTGTAGGTGATTTTGGCGTGGGTCATGTGTTTCAACGTGAAGGGGATACATTCAATCTGATTTCTACAAATCATCCTGAATACCCGCAAGGGGATGCACTCTGTGCCATGAATGGATTTTACTATAAGCAGAGTTATGTTGGGAAGGAACACGGTGGTGTGATTCACAAATACACGCTGGGAGGTGATTGGGAAAAGTCCTTTGGGAAACCATACAATTACGAAAGACACTTTGTTGTATCTGCGATTGTTGGGGACGCCATGCTTGCGTGCAACGCAAAGCACGGCGTGATTGCTCAGACTACCAACCATATTCCTGCAATGACAGGATATTCGGAGGATGGAGAAGAGCTCTGGCAGGTCACGTTTTCAGATTACCGTAGCGACATAGTACTCGAGGTAGAGAAGGGGCTAAGATATCACACTGTTCTGCATGAGGACAATGCGTCGGTGTTCAAATCACTCTTTTCTGATGGAGATTATTTCTACGTAACCTACAGTCACTTAAAAAGAGATTTGAAAAATATACCGCCTATCAAATTTATGGAAAATCACATATTTCGTGTTGATGCACGAACAGGTTTGGGACATTATCTGGGTGCTGGTCCGGAACCTGGTGAACATCTGTTGGCAGTAGACGGTGAATATCGTTTCACTACAACGCAAAACGAGGGATTTCCACAAATCCGAGTTTACAAACCTGGACAATCGCAATGAGCCGGGAAAATCCTCGATTTTCCAGGCGGCGCAGGAGGTCTGACGCAGGCCATGAAAATGGACGATGGTGGTGGTTGTCGGCTACGGCAATTATTATCGTGGCTTTTTTTGCTTGGATCCAGGGGATGGCTCCCCGGGACACCCAGCATAGAGATACACTGGCCTGTTGAATCTTCTACGTCTGGGTATATACCGTCTTATACAGATACGTTTGCCCCCTCCCAGGATATTCTTGACGAATTCGAGAGATCGGCTTGCCTTCCGATGTTCAGGCTTTAGCTGAGTGACGGGTAACAACCACAACCCATCCTTTTATTTTCTTCACAGGGCTGCCGGAACACCCCTCCCGTACTTATAGCCACTTCTGCGTCTGGAACGGTAACGATTGCGTTGTACGGTTTTCTGGGTGGTGTTAAGGGAGCTAAGTTCAAGCTTAAGTACTTCGAAGCTGCTGGTAGCGAGACTATCTTTTGGATATCACGCAGCATGCAAACTTGTGTCACGGATTACCCGTTCCAGGAAGTGTTTTTCTTAGGTTCTATCACATAATATTGTGGCTAGAAGTTAGGTTGCCGTAGAAAAATTTGCATCTCGAGACATGCATTTTTTCTGTATTTCCAAGGGTAAGAGGCACCCTAAACATAAGCTGACCATTACTATTTGCGAGGAATCCGATATGACCGGGGTTGTCTCGCGGATAGAGCAATGCCCCGTTCCCGTGCTTCCCCCAGATGCTTTGCGCACTTACCTAAAATGTGATCCCAAACTATTTGCTCCTCAGCTACCACAATCTGTACTGCGCTCTGAGAAATAAATGACGGGTTGCTGCAGGAAAAAACTGGGGAGTCCCGAAGCCTGCGTTCCCGTACAGAAGCACCTTTGAATCCAGTACATTATTAACATCCAGCGAAAATGTCAGTCCGTCCAGCGGTGATTGCTCACCGAACGACCACTGTATTGTCGCAGAGACTAATGCGTAAGGATCCACTTCCAGGTTATCTGCAACCACACCGTCTGTGGTGCGCCCTCCTCCATTGTCCACGTACTGCTTGCCTACAAATCGTGCATCTGTCCGGAGCGTAAAGCCCGACCGCTCATACGTAACCCCTATACTCCCACTGCGTGCAGGAAAGCCAGCAATCGGATTGTCGGACCTGTCAATGGGGGCAACCGAAAAATCAGGCAGCGTTACGTATTCCACAAATTCCACGATTCGATTACGGCTGAAGGTAGCATTCGCAAACGTATTCAGACCCGGCAAGAGACGGGCCGCCGCCTCCAGCTCAATGCCAATGTGCTGTGTGCGATCTGCATTACCGGTACGTGGAATCCCAAACTGATCCAGGCCTCCACTTGGAACAATCTCATCCCTGAACACCATCCAGTAGGCAGTGGCGCGAAGCCGAATGTTGTGATGCTCCAGCTGCCCTCCTAACTCAATGTCGGTTAGCCGTTCCGGTTTTACGATCGGACGGTCATAATCGAAGCTCCCGTCAGCACGCCGATCAAACTGAGGAGTGAACCCGGCCCCCGCTTCTTCGCCATCATAGAGCGACTTCATTCGGGGTTCGCGATTAGCCAGCGATATGCTCATATAAGCGCTCAGCGGCTGCTCCGGGTTCAGGGTTACGCCCAGGCGCGGATTTGCAAACAGATAAGGGACACGAAAGGAATTCCCGAAAAATTCTTCCTGATAAATCCGGTACTGCCGCCAGGTGAGTTGCAAATCGGCTTGAATCGCCAGCCGACTTACGGGCCGCATGATGTGACTGGCATATAACGAACCCACCACTTTCTCTCCGTGCACACTGTAAACTCTGTAATCGTTATCCACTCCTACGACCTGTGCAGGCAACCCGCTGGCTTCCTCAACGCGCCCCCACCGTAAAGACCGGTGCAGACGCAATTCCCCGCCAAGTGTTGTTTCTGACTTGCTTCGCCTTACGTTATAGCGTGGCATCCAGCCTGCCTGCCACTGGTCCAGTGCAGCTCTAAACAGCACCGTTGCGTCCGGTGAGCTAATGTACAGAGGTTCCTGGCGTTCGGCATCACTCAACTCCCGCCAGCCCGCCGGAATACGCAGATAGTCTGCACTTCGGAAGGTGCCCCCAAAATCAAACTCCCCAATGCCCTTGATCCAGAAAAGAGCTTGTTCAAATGTTTGATTCGAACTGGGTGTGAACGTATGTAAAAGCTCCACATGAGGCTGATGGAAGTGCTCAACATCCTCGGTAAACGCGCTGAAGTTGTATCGCCGGTCAATCGTTCCTCCGAATCCGTCATCAACCGGACCGGTGTTTGCTTCTTTGGGGATACCCCCATAAGCCAGACCATCCCGCTGTGGGCCTCCATAGGACTGCAGTGTAAACGTATGTCGTTCGCCGTAGCGCCGAACTCCCACAAAGTACCGCCAGAACTCGGACCACGACCAGTCGCGGTACCCATCTGATTTTAGCCGGCTGACCCGCGCATAAGCTGTGTAGCGTCCACCTAAAAGTCCTGTATTTGCCTGGAGTGTGTAGCGCTGCGTGGCGTAGGTTCCGTAGCCTGCTTCCAAGCGTACGTCGGGATTGGCACGGTACGGATCCGTCACGATGTTAATGGCGCCGCCGATACCTGTCGAGCCGTAAGAGGCGGCCCCTGCACCCCGCTGCACCTGGATGTCTTGGATTGATCCCTGCAGATCAAAAAAATTGATCCAGAACACGTTATGCTCTTCAGGATCATTCTGTGGGATTCCGTTGATAGATACGGCGACGCGTCGCTGCCCAAACCCACGCAATCGCAGATAGGTGTACCCCATATCATTGCCGTTCTCACTGTAGTGTGTGATAGAAACCGACCGGGCCAATGTGGCTGGCATATCCTGCATGGACGGCAGTACAGCGAGCTCACGTGCCGTGATATTGCTGTGCGTGAGCGGGGTCAGTTGTTCACGAGCCCGCCGGGCTTCGGCAACCACCTCCCCACCGTAGAGCACTCGCTGATCCAGCGTGAGCATCAAATGCTGCTCAGAGTCGCCCACCTGCAGGGTTTGCCGAAGTGTTTCATAGCCAAGAAAGCGAACCTCAAGCGTATATGCTCCCGGATCAACCTCAAGCGTAAAGCTGCCGTCCGTATCTGTGGTCCCGGAGTAGCTGGCGACGGAGGAGTTATCCGAAAAGAGTTGCAGGGTCGCCCCGCCAAGCGGTTCGCCCGCTGTCGACTGGACTGTGCCAGTCAGCTGGGGATTGAGAAGTAGTGTACCGCAGATGAGCAACGAAAGTAACATGTTACAGCTGGTTTTAGGCGTGCTTGGAGAGCTGTAGCAGCACTTCGATGCGATTTCCTACGCCGGCATTACCCGGATCAGGTACAATGGGTTTTATCTCAGCCTCCCTACTAGGAAGCACCCCAAGCGGTCTGGTAATAAAAAGAACAGGCAGGGCCGTATCCAGTCGGAAACGACCCTGCCGTCAATAGGGTTCCTGGCACCGACCTACTCTCCCACCACGAAGGGCAGTACCATCGGCGCTGCGGGACTTAACGACTCTGTTCGGAATGGAAGAGGTGTATCCCCCGCGCTATAAGCACCAGGAAGTCTGTCATCGCGTGACCGCGACAAAAATCCTGACAAAATGATATCCGCCAAATGAACTGCGCGCAATACGCAGACGAGTCTGATCTCTGTAAAATATCAGAGGAAAAAGCCTAATGGGCAATTAGTACGGCTCGGCTGAACATGTTACCATGCTTACACCTGCCGCCTATCAACGTCCTCGTCTCGAACGGCCCATAAGGGAGACCTAGTCTTGCGGTGGGCTTCGTGCTTAGATGCTTTCAGCGCTTATCCCTGCCGAACATAGCTACCCTGCGATGCAGCTGGCGCCACAACAGGTACACTAGCGGTTCGTCCACTCCGGTCCTCTCGTACTAGGAGCAGATCCGCTCAAGTCTCCAACGCCCACGGTAGATAGGGACCGAACTGTCTCACGACGTTCTGAACCCAGCTCGCGTGCCGCTTTAATGGGCGAACAGCCCAACCCTTGGGACCTTCTTCAGCCCCAGGATGCGACGAGCCGACATCGAGGTGCCAAACCTCCCCGTCGATGTGAACTCTTGGGGGAGATTAGCCTGTTATCCCCGGCGTACCTTTTATCCTTTGAGCGACGGCCCATCCATAAGGAACCGCCGGATCACTAAGTCCTGCTTTCGCACCTGCTCGACCTGTATGTCTCGCAGTTAAGCACCCTTGTGCCTTTGCACTCTACGCATGATTGCCGACCATGCTGAAGGTACCTTTGAGAGCCTCCGTTACATTTTAGGAGGCGACCGCCCCAGTCAAACTACCCACCTGACACTGTCCCCCAACCGGATCTACGGTCGCGGGTTAGGCACCGATTAAAACAAGGGCGGTATTTCAAGGGTGGCTCCACCAAGGCTGGCGCCCTAGCTTCGTAGCCTCCCGCCTATCCTACACATACTTTAACCAATGTCAATATCAAGCTGCAGTAAAGGTGCACGGGGTCTTTCCGTCCCACCGCGGGTAGCCGGCGTCTTCACCGGCACCACAATTTCACCGAGCCCGTGGCCGAGACAGTACCCAAGTCGTTGCACCATTCGTGCAGGTCGGAACTTACCCGACAAGGAATTTCGCTACCTTAGGACCGTTATAGTTACGGCCGCCGTTTACCGGGGCTTCAGTCGTGAGCTTCGCCGCCGAAGCAGCTAACCCCCTTCCTTAACCTTCCGGCACCGGGCAGGTGTCACTCCCTATACATCATCTTGCGATTTAGCAGAGAGCTGTGTTTTTGTTAAACAGTCGCTTGGGTCTTTTCACTGCGACCTCCCCTCGCTTTTAATAAGGGAAGGCGCTCCTTCTCCCGAAGTTACGGAGCAATTTTGCCTAGTTCCTTAGCCACGGATCACTCGAGCGCCTGAGGATGCTCTCCTCGCCTACCTGTGTCGGTTTACGGTACGGGCACCATTGGCAATGTACGACGCTTTTCTTGGCAGCATGCTTGGGGCCTCTATGCGTTTGTCCGGAGACTCCCGCTACTGTCGTGGTTCAGCCTTAACGGACAAGCGGATTTACCTACTCGTCCAGCCTACGCACTTCAACGCACATCCGTCTGTGCGCGGACCTTACGCTTCTGCGTCACGCCTTACATTATCGCTTTCTGGTGGTACGGGAATATTGACCCGTTTTCCATCGCCTACGCCTTTCGGCCTCGGCTTAGGACCCGACTAACCCTGTTCCGATTAACGTTGAACAGGAACCCTAAGGCTTACGGCGGACAGGTTTCTCACCTGTCTTATCGTTACTCATGCCTACATTTTCTTTTCCAGAAACTTCACAGCATCTCACGAGGCTGCTTCGTCGTCGCTGGAATGCTCCCCTACCGCTTCCCATTGGAAACCCGGAGCTTCGGTGCCAGTCTTAATGCCCGCAAATTTTCGATGCCAGATCGCTCGACCAGTGAGCTGTTACGCACTCTTTAAATGAATGGCTGCTTCCAAGCCAACATCCTGGTTGTTTCAGCAATCCGACCTCCTTTGATCAACTTAGACTGAACTTGGGGACCTTAGCTGTCGGTCTGGGTTGTTCCCCTCTCGGACATGGACCTTGGCACCCATGCCCTCACTGCCACAAAACGTAGTATCGGCATTCGGAGTTTGTCTGGGGTTGGTACCCGGTGAAGGGCCCTAGCCCAATCAGTGCTCTACCTCCGATACACTGTTGCGACGCTGTACCTAAATACATTTCGGGGAGTACGAGCTATTTCCGAGTTTGATAGGCCTTTCACCCCTACCCACAGGTCATCCGGGCACTTTTCAACGTACTGCGGTTCGGGCCTCCACGTGGTCTTACCCACGCTTCACCCTGCCCATAGGTAGCTCACTCGGTTTCGCGTCTACCCCCACTGACTATGACGCCCTGTTCAGACTCGCTTTCGCTACGGCTCCATGCCTGAGGCATTTAACCTTGCCAGTGAGGTGTAACTCGTAGGCTCATTATGCAAAAGGCACGCCGTCACCCGTTCAATCTGCGCATAAGCGCGGAAATACAGGCTCCGACTGGTTGTAGGCGCATGGTTTCAGGTACTATTTCACTCGCCGACTAGGCGTTCTTTTCACCTTTCCCTCACGGTACTGGTTCACTATCGGTCACGGACTAGTATTTAGCCTTACCAGATGGTGCTGGTAGCTTCCCACAAGGCTTCTCCGACCCCGTGGTACTCAGGGACATCGCTAGGATCAGTTGTCTTACGCGTACAGGACTATCACCTTCTATGGTGCCACTTTCCAGAAAGCTTCCACTTCGACGCGTGATCCATATTGCAAGCCCTACGACCCCGATGTAGCCGAGACCACACCGGTTTAGGCTGTTCCCCGTTCGCTCGCCACTACTTGGGGAATCACTGTTGTTTTCTCTTCCTCCGGGTACTTAGATGTTTCAGTTCCCCGGGTTTGCTTCCAAGAGCCTATGTATTCAGCCCAAGGATGACACTCTTGCGAGTGCCGGGTTGCCCCATTCGGAAATCCACGGATCCATGCTTATTTGCAACTCCCCGTAGCTTATCGCAGCTTATCACGTCCTTCATCGCCTGCCCGTGCCAAGGCATCCACCATGCGCCCTTCTTTGCTTAAACCTTTGAGATTTTACACAAGTCAGGTTCGCGAGAACCCCGGTGGGGGGTTCTCTGCGCTCGTTTACGCTCGGACGGAAGCCACACGGACTTCCGTCATTTCTGCGCGTTGTTCATTTGGCGAATATCATCAAGTCAAAGAACTTGGAACGTTACACGTTCCATGTGGAGTTAGCCGGACTCGAACCGGCGACCCTCGGTATGCAAAACCGATGCTCTACCACTGAGCTATAACCCCTGGCACCTAAGGGCCGCTGAGCCTGCGGAGTGGGGCTGGGAGGAGTTGAACCTCCGACCTCACGCTTATCAGGCGTGCGCTCTAACCACCTGAGCTACAGCCCCTGAAGTGCGGGTTTTGCTCCACGTGCAAAACCAGGGAAGAGTATAGCAAGTCCTGTCGATTTAAGGAGATCATTGTCTCAAGGCTCTCTTTATGAGGTGATCCAGCCGCACGTTCCCGTACGGCTACCTTGTTACGACTTAGCCCCAGTCACTTAGTTTACCTTCGGCCGCTCCCTCCGTAGTTGGGTCACGGACTTCGGGTACCCTAAGCTTCCATGGCTTGACGGGCGGTGTGTACAAGGCCCGGGAACGTATTCACCGCGTCGTTGCTGATACGCGATTACTAGCGATTCCGGCTTCATGGAGTCGAGTTGCAGACTCCAATCCGAACTTGGAGTGATTTTATGGATTGGCTCCCCCTCGCGAGGTGGCTGCCCGTTGTATCACCCATTGTAGCACGTGTGCAGCCCCAGGCGTAAGGGCCATGATGACTTGACGTCGTCCCCACCTTCCTCACTGCTTACGCAGGCGGTTTCACTAGAGTCCCCGGCATTATCCGCTGGTAACTAGTAACAGGGGTTGCGCTCGTTGCGGGACTTAACCCAACATCTCACGACACGAACTGACGACAGCCATGCAGCACCTCGCGACCGACCCGAAGGAGGATCCCTTTCAAGACCTGTCCGATCGCGTTCGAGCCTGGGTAAGGTTCTTCGCGTTGCATCGAATTAAGCCACATGCTCCACCGCTTGTGCGGGCCCCCGTCAATTCCTTTGAGTTTCACTCTTGCGAGCGTACTCCCCAGGTGGGATGCTTAACGCGTTAGCTTGGGCGCTGACCCCACAATGAGGGCCAACACCGAGCATCCATCGTTTACGGCGTGGACTACCAGGGTATCTAATCCTGTTTGCTCCCCACGCTTTCGTGCCTCAGCGTCAGTACTCGTCCAGTCGCCCGCCTACGCCTCTGGTGTTCCTCGTGATATCTACGCATTTCACCGCTACACCACGAATTCCAGCGACCTCTCCGAGACTCAAGAACGGCAGTTTCAAAGGCAATTCCACGGTTGAGCCGTGGGCTTTCACCTCTGACATACCGTCCCGCCTACACACCCTTTACACCCAGTGAATCCGGACAACGCTTGCACCCTCCGTATTACCGCGGCTGCTGGCACGGAGTTAGCCGGTGCTTATTCATACGGTACCGTCAGGCTCCCTGAGGGAGGGGTTCTTCCCGTATAAAAGGAGTTTACGCCCCATAGGGGTGTCTTCCTCCACGCGGCGTGGCTGGGTCAGGCTTTCGCCCATTGCCCAATATTCCCTACTGCTGCCTTCCGTAGAAGTCTGGCCCGTGTCTCAGTGCCAGTGTGGCTGATCGTCCTCTCAGACCAGCTACGGATCGTCGCCTAGGTAGGCCGTTACCCTACCTACAAACTAATCCGACGCAGGCCCATCCCCGAGCGTCCGAAGACTTTCATCGTGCACCATGCGATGCACGACTGTATGCGGTATTAGCCACCGTTTCCGATGGTTATTCCCCGCTCAAGGGCAGGTTGCCTACGCGTTACTCACCCGTGCGCCACTGTACTCGCATCCCGAAGGACACTTTCTCGTTCGACTTGCATGTATGAAGCCCGCCGCCAGCGTTCGTCCTGAGCCAGGATCAAACTCTCCGTGATTAGAGGTTTGAAAAATCTTATGTGAGCGCTTATGCCACGCTCTCCCTGACTAAATTTGGATCGGTTGTTGCCGGCCGAAAAACCGATCAACAACCATCCTTGTCAAAAAATCGACAAAGGACTCGCTATACTCTCATCCTGTCAAAGAACTGACTGCCGTAAAAGGCAGGGCAGCTAACATACGACATTTATACTATTCATGTCAACCCCTGTCACCCATTTTGGCCCTTCTTCATGGAGAATTTCAAATTCCTCCGCCACGCATCATGTCTTCACACAGCGCGTAAAAGAGGGGCCTCAAATGAGGAGAACAGGAGCTGCTGAAACACGATAAACCGTGCTGTCAGCTGCAGCAAGACCGAGTTATATACATTGCTCAACTTGCTGTTCCCAAAAAACCCCGATTTCGCAAATTTTTTGCAATTATTTTTTTCACCACTGCCTTGACGGATATCCCTCTTCACAAAAACATCTATTTAAGGTGGGGCCTTGCGGTGCTGCTTGTCCTGGTTGCACTGCTGTACTTCGCGATTGACAACCTGATTATGCCTCGGGTTACTCGCCATGGCTCAGAAATCACTGTTCCCGATGTATCCAACAAACCCCTGCCCGAAGCCTTGGAAGCCTTGGCAGACACAGGTCTCGTATTCGGCGACAGCACCACACACCATGGAACGGAGAGCCAACAGGGCCTAGTTCGCAGTCAAAACCCGCGCGCTGGTGCAAAAACCAAACCCGGTCGACGCGTTCATCTGACCATCTACCGCGGATTTCCCGAACCCATAGCGGTGCCTGACGTCATCTTGGCGTCTCTTCGTTACGCCCGATCGGACCTAAGGCGTGCGGAGCTGATCGTTCATCCTGATGAACTCCCGGACACAACCCGGAGCCCCTTTCCTGATATGGTTACACGAACGGAGCCGCCTGCGGGGGTGCACCTGCAAAAAGGAGATACCGTCCGAATCTGGTATGGCCTCGGCCTCAACCCAAACCATTCCGTTGAAATACCAAACGTAGCAGGAATGCAGCATAATGCAGCCGAGCAAATCCTCCGCCCACTGCATCTATGGCCATCACCGCTTGGATACGACAAAAGTGACAATCCCCTGATTACTCGACAATCACCCGAACCGGGCAGTCACGTACCTCAGGGATCCACTATTCGACTCTTTGCCGATTCCAGTCGCGTTGACGACAGATAGCGCGAGCGCCTCAAGGCACTCCCACAATGGTTAGACTACGCCGTTACTTGGGTATAGGGTAGACCTTGCCCATTCGGCGTCGGCCCTCACCTTATTGGCTTCAAGCTTCTTTAGCCAACAAGAGCCGGTATATAGACTCAATGTTCACCCATACATTGGCACTGAGTCCAAGAACCTTTTCGAACTGCAATGCAGTATCTAGTTCTATCGGTGCCTTACCAGCTATGATTTCACTGATTAGCTTGGGCGAGTGTCCGCAACGACGAGCAAATTCGGCTTGTGAGCAGCCCCGAACTTCAAGGTACTCTTCAAGCAACCAGCCTGGCGGAATCGCATAGTCCGGTGTCCATTTGTAAGTTAATTCCGACATTATGTCTGTATTGGCCTTAGTGATAGTCTACCACACCTGGTATCGTTATTGCTGTAATCTGGTTTATATCTATTCCCCCATCATCCTTCCGTGGAACTGGTTCGTGGTTGGGTTTAAGGATGAGCCGATATGGATGGACCAGATCAATTGCAAATTGCCCCCTTCGTCCAGTGAGTTGGTGTCTTCGCTCTGGAGGTCTTGTTGGCACCTCAGACAGGTTGGATGGTTAACAGTTTTGCGCAACATTTGTATGCAGACCGACGGACTTAGAAAGTTTACTTCAAGAACCCGAACGCCACAGACTTCGCTCTCCCGACCACAGCGCTATTCTTCCAGGTATACCGACAACCCCTCTCCCGCATCTACCTGTATCCGTTCGCGGTGCTTGGTTTGTATCCTGCGTCCAACATAATCCGGCTGAAGGGGCATTTCGCGGTGACCACGATCTATCAGGACCATCAACTGAACACGGGCTGGTTCACCCATTTTGCATACCGCGTCAACACCGCGGTGCGCGGTGCGTCCAGTATAGAGCACATCATCCACGACCACGACCTGCTTACCTGACACTTCCACCGCTTCCCTGCTGGTCTCTCCGAGGTCAAGCGGAATGGGATCCACTTTACGCCCCGCAATTTCGCTGATGTATCGCGCCAACGCCCGGGCTACAAGAATCCCCTGCGGGACTATCCCAAACAGAACCAGATCACCAGTACCACGATTGTGTTCATCCAACTCGCACGCGAGTCGCGCAAGCGTCCGTTCCATTCGCTCCTTTCCAAGGATCAGTGTTCGCATGGCGGGGCCGTGCGCACTAATCCTGGAACATAGCCTTGATGCTGCCCCAACTTCTTGGGATGGCAGTAGGCGTATAATTAACCTTGCGTTCGGCCACACGCTGCCGTAATCCGCTGGTCAGCACAGCCTCCAATCGATAGTCGACCATAGCCATCGGTGACTTGTAGACCTGCTCATCCCGCACCATATAAGGGGTGTTCGCACCGTGAGCCGAAAGTTCCGCAAGTAGCGTGAACTGATCTGCCTGTCCCGTTTTTCGGTGAAGTTCGTATGTTCGGACCCCCGGCTCGGCCTCCGCTTCCCAAGTAACTATCATAGCTCCCCCATCGTACTCCGCATTAAAGTAGCGAAGACGCACGTCATGGAACCCTGAGGCAATCAGTAAAATCCCTGCCAACAAAAATAATAGGACCCGCATGCGGACCTGCAATCAATTCAGGATGGATTCGTTCCCATACTACATACACAGACAAGCTACGAGATGATCAATCATCCGTACTTCAATTTGGCTAAACATAAGCACTAAATTATAAATATGCGCGGTACAATCCCCCTCGGCGCTGCGGCAGGTATCAAAGCCTCAGCACATTGGTCTCTTATTGTATTCCTGATCGGCCTGTTCGGAGTACTCCTGTGGCAAGGTGCTGACCTGCTCCTAGCCCTGCGCAGCCTGTTGCTTACCGGACTACTCTTCTTCTGTGTGCTATGCCACGAATTTGGCCATGCTGTAGCCGCCCAGGCGTTTGGGGTTCGCACACTGGACGTTACACTGTACCCTGTGGGAGGTATCGCCCGCCTGGAAAGTATGCCCAGTGTTCCCCGCCAGGAACTCGTTATAGCCGCTGCGGGCCCCTTGGTCAACCTGCTACTCGCCATGGGATTCTTCGTCTGGTCTCTCGTCAACGGCTACAACCCTGGAAGCTCTATCTCCGTGCAGTCTCCACTCCCGGTGAGCCTGCTGTGGCTGAACCTCGCGCTCGCGGCCTTCAACCTGCTCCCGGTCTTCCCCATGGACGGAGGGCGTGTGCTGCGGGCCCTGTTGGCCATGCGCATGTCCTATCAAATGGCTACACGCGTCACCGTGTGGACGGCGCAAGTTCTTGCCGTCGGTTTTGCCGTCATCGCGATTGTTCCGGTGCCCCTTTTTCGTAGCTTTAATCCTGTATTGCTTTTTATCGCGATCTTCGTTTTTTTCGCTGCGCGGCAGGAAGGGAACCAAAACCCTCGCCCCCCCGTTCGGAATGTGTCAGACACGCCTGTAGACTAAAATCTCTGGTTCTTCCTCCCGCCTAAATGCGCATTTCTCTAATATCTGCGTGGCTGCTTCTTTCCTGCTTTGGCGTATGCCAGGCACAGGAAAGTAGTCGGAATGTGCAGATTCTCGGGCAACTGTCCATGGAAGAGGGCCTACTGGCAACAGTTTTGGATCAGGATCCAGACCGCCCGCTCGCATACGCACTGGATACCCTGTTTGCCCTGCATGTAGTTGATCTTTCTGATCCTGCGACCCCTGTTGTCGCTTCCCGGGTTGCTGTATCCGGTGGGCATGACCTCACCACTTTCGTTGCAGAGGGCCGGGTATTCGTGATTGTCGCAGGAGATAGTCTCACGGTTATCGAAGTGACCCAGGCATCACAAGCCGTGATTCTCTCACGGCACCTTTCCCCGGAGCCGTTTTCGCGTGTTTTTGCCTACAAGCACAGTGCAGGCCCAGCTCTTCTTTTCGGCGCCGGCTCCTCACAGGCCATTGCCCTTGATTTGTCCGCTCTTGTTACAGGGGCTGTATCCGTCAAGGCCTCCCTCCCCACACCTCCTCATCAAGGAATCCGTGAAGGTTTTGGGGACCTGTTTGCGGGCTTTCATCCAGAAACCCAAGAGGATCGTTTGTTTTCGGCTGCCGAGGGCGGGTACTATGTCTATAATATCACCAACCTCGAGCAACCTGTGCTCAAAACCAGTGTGATCTCCGCGGCCGTCCAACAGGGTCATGCAATTGCCCCCACTCCGGACGGAGCCTTCGCACTCACGCTGGCCAGCTATCGTACTGCCCCGCTTCGCATTTTCGACCTCGCCGGTGAGCGGGTGAGAACCGCTGTTGGAGCATGGATGGAAGACTGGCAAACCGAGCTGGAAGACGTTCTCGTGCGCTGGCCATTCGCGTTCGTTGCGGGATTGGAGGCCGGGCTCTATGTGGTTAACATTTTCGATCCCGCTGAACCCTATACCGATGCCTGGTTCCGACCGGGTTCTCCTAGTGAGACCGCTCCGCTATTGCGGCCACGGCATGGTATCGTGACCGTAAACGTCCGCAATCACGACGGACTGATTGTGGCATCAGACCGTACACACGGTCTATGGATTCTTCGCCTGGAAGCTTTTGGAGGATGGCACGGCCAAAACTGGGGGCTCCCCAATGTTTCCGATGTTCAGGATTGGGTAAACGGACCAGATCAATGAATCGTCTCTTTTTTGCACTGTACTGCCTGTTTCTTTGGCCTGCTCTCACACTTGCACAGGGACTGAAGCACCCTTCCCATCCTCCCCCGCCCGGAGAGCGTGGTAGCGAAAATATTACGGTGGTGGCACATCTGCCCCTCGGTATTCCCGGAAGTGTGTCCGATATAGAAGTTGAACAGGATCCCGACCGGCCTTATGCATACGTGGCCCGCAGGGCACATGAAAAAGGGTTTGATGTTATTGACCTGAGTAATCCATCCCAAGCCCGCGTGATTCACCGCTGGCGAATTGAAGAAGAGGACCTGCATCAGGGTGGCGCGATGGACGGACGCTACTTTAAACATGACGAACGCTATTACTACGTGCAATCCGTACAATTTCGGCAGGGAGGACCCAATTCTGAGGTCGGAGCTATTGTTTTTGACGTAACAGATCTGCCCGAAGCGCCGAGGGAAGTGGGCCGAATCCGTCAATCCGAAACCCCTGGTGGCTTCCACAACATCTTTACTTACAAACACTCCCAGGGCCCGCCCCTCCTCTTTGCCACAAGTGGGCAATTTGCCAAGGTTTTTGATCTGGGTCGCTTTCTTCAAGGTTACCAGACCGAGGTGGAAGCCAGAATCCAGGATGAAAATCATGCTTTGGTTGGGGCCGTTCCCATCGCTCAGAGTGAAAATATGTGGTCTCGCGGTTATCACGATTTCTATATCGGCTACCATCCCGAGTCCGGGCAGGATCGCTTCTATGGTGGTGGTGGTAGCGGGTATTACGTGTACAATGTGACGGATCTGTCCAACCCCGAACTGCTTCTAACCATTCTTGGAGTGCCTGGCGTATCCTGGGGACATACCTTTACACCCTCACCTGACGGCCGGTTTGCTGTCGGTGAAACCGAATTTCAACATCAACCACTGCGCTTCTTTGACCTGCAACCAGCCCTGGATGGCGACGTCGACAATATCGACCACGCAGTGGGAGCCTGGCACGCAGACTGGAAAAGCCTCGCGCATAACCACGAGGTTCGCTGGCCATACCTCTTCGTAGCCGGCTATGAGACCGGGCTCAGCGTCGTTAATATGGAGGATGTTACCAACCCCCATACGATTGCCTACTATGACACCTTCAATGGTCGACACAATAACCGTGACGAATCGGCCGCCCGTATGGGAAGCCCCTACACCTGGAATGTCTACGATGGTGCATGGGGTGTAGACGTCCGCAATTATGACGGCCTTATCGTCGTTAGCGATATGTCTACCGGATTTTGGGCTTTCCGCATGGATGGTTTCGATGGCTGGAATGGCGAAGACTTCGGCGTTCCAAATATTTCCAGTGTCCAAAACTGGGACTCCGGTCCCGCTTCTAAATGATTTTGTGATCATGCTACGCTTGCCTGTACTCCTCTTATTACTACTGCTGCCTGGTATAGCCACGGCCCAGTGGACCGCTGAAAACCCCGGAAGTGACAACCTCACTGTTCTGGGGCATATTCCCCTAGGGCCGCGGCTCAGTGTTGCTGATCTTGATATGGAACAGGAGCTGTCCAGACCATTTGTGTATGTCTCCCGCATGGTGTACGGAGACGAAGGATCCAAAGGCACAGATATTATTGATGTTTCCGACCCTGCGAACCCCCGTGTGATCTACCGGTGGAGAATAGAAGAGCAGGACCTGCATTTGAGGACCGGCGGGATGGATGTGAAATATTTTAAGTGGAAGGATCGCTACTATGTCGTGCAGTCGCTGCAGTTTGGTGCTGGCGGACCTAACAACGACCTCGGGGCTGTAATCCTGGATGTAACCGGTTTACCCGATTCCACACAGGTGCGTGAGGTTGCGCGCATTCACGAACCTGAACTGCCCGGGGGGTTCCATAATATTTTCGTGTATGCCCATTCGAGTGGTCGCCCACTGCTCTTCAGTACGGTTTCCGGGCCCTTTGCGCACGTATATGATCTCGGGACGATTGTCGAGGGCAATCTAGACGAGGGCTTTGTTGCCCGCGTGCCCGTTCCGGAATCCCCGCTTGGCCGCGGCCGTGCGCGTGGATATCACGACTTCTATGTTGGCTATCACACAGAAACCGGTCAGGACCGTTTTTACGGCGGCGGCATCGGAGGATATTTCGTCTACGATATCACCGATTTACAAGCGCCGTCTCTACTGGTAACCCTGACCGGCATTAATGGGGTTCGCAGCGGACACACCTTTACCCCCGGCCCGCATGGCCGGTATGTGATCGCCGAAACCGAGTATCGCTACGCACCGTTGCGCATCTTCGACCTGAAACCTGCTCTGGACGGCGAAGTGTCTAATATCAACCGCCCCATCAGTGCATGGACCGCAGACTGGCGTAACCTGGTTCACAATCATGAAGTCCGCTGGCCGTACGTTTTCGTATCCGGCTATCTGGATGGTTTGCAAGTTTTTACACTCATAGACCCGGAAAGCCCCGCGACCGTCGCCTACTACGACACTTATCTAGGTCCACCAAACACGGACCGCTACCCCGTTTTCAACGGGGCCTTCGGCGTGGACGTGCGCAATGCAGATGGACTTATTGTCGTTAGTGATATGTCTACCGGTTTTTGGACCTTCAGGATGGATGGTTTCCGGGGCTGGCACGGTGATAACTGGGGAGTCCCGAATATTTCAAGTGCACAGGACTGGAACGGTCTTCAATGATTAGCGTGGTTTACCTAGTCTTGCTGGCGTTGCCTTCGCCAACTCAACCGGGTGAATGCTCGGATGACTATTATGTCATCGACCTGATTCCCACTCGTCGGGTCCCCGCCGCACGCCAAGCGGAGGGCTCAGCGAGACTGACCTTCGTTCCATCTCCTTTTGGCGTTGCAGTTGATCCGGGAGGGAGTTACCGCTATAATCTCGATGTTCAAGTGAGTCGCTTGGGATCCATACCCGGGCATGAATACACCGCTTGGCTCTCCACTCCTGACCTGAAAGAGGTCGTGCGTCTTGGGCCTCTTTCGCGCGAGGGTCACATAGCCGGTTCGGTTTCCTGGAACAAGTTTCTTGTGATTATCACGCTTGAGCCGGAAGGAAGTGATCCTGCCCGATGGACGGGCCCGGTGGTCATGCGGGGCCTATCGCGCAGCGGACTGATGCATACCATGGCAGGACATGGACCGTTTCAGCAAGAGCCTTGCACCGTTTATGGGTATTACTGAGCCATGAAATTTGTTTCGTTGCTTCTGGCTACCCTGAGCCTTATTCCGTGCGCGCTCTCACAGCATCAACACCATGGTCACACAATGACCGCTGGCTCCCCTGACAGCGTGGTCTGGCGGATGCCCCCAATGGATATGACCATGCCGATGTTACCCGGCCTGGAGAACGCACTCCCTCCGACGCCCCCGGATCTACCTTTGCTGGACCCAGAACTCCCCCAGGCGATCCCCGGTGAAGTACTGTCGCTCGCTGACGGGGACACCCTGTATCTGACGGCATCTCCCGTTCGCCGTCAGATCGCCGGACAGGATGTTGTGATGTTCGGCTACAATGGGCAGTATCCCGGTCCCCTGCTGAAGGTTTCCAAAGGCTCGGTCATCACGGTCGTATTCAGGAATGCTCTAAACGAACCTACCACGGTGCACTGGCATGGCCTCCGGCTCGATAACCGGTTCGACGGGATTCCTGGTATGACACAACCACCTGTCGAAGCTGGCAACGATTTTATTTACGAACTGCGCTTCCCCGATAACGGACTCTACTGGTACCACCCACATATTCGCGAGGACGTGCAACAGGACCTTGGCCTTTACGGCAATATGCTGGTCCTCCCCGAAACGCCCGACTACTACGGTCCGGCAAACAGGGACGAGGTGCTCTTACTGGACGATATTCTTCTCGACGAAAATGGTTTGATCCCGTACGGAAAGGACGTTCCGACCCATGCACTTATGGGGCGATTCGGCAATGTTATGCTGACCAACGGTGTGACCGACTACCGCTTTGAGGTAAATCGCGGCGAGGTTGTGCGCTTTCACCTCACTAATGTGGCCAACGCACGCTCTTTCAATGTTAATTTCGGGGGGCTGCCCATAAAGGTCGTGGCATCCGATCTGAGCCAGTTTGAGCAGGAAACATGGGTGTCCAGCATCGCCATTTCCCCCGCCGAGCGCTACGTTGTTGATGTCCTTTTTCCTGAACCCGGACCCGTAGCTATTACGAACACCATCCAGGCTATTGATCACTTTCGGGGAGTATTTTATACCAGTGTCGACACGCTTGCCCTCGCGGTAGTGGGAGAATCACCGGCTTCCCCGGACTACAGCCAGTCTTTCGCAGAGCTAAGAGAAAACCTCGATGTTTCGGCAGACATTGATTCTTTTCGCGACCATTTTGACCGTCCGCCTGATAAATCACTTACGCTTTCGCTTCGCGTGAGGGATCTCCCGATCTCCATAATGCTCTCCATGGAAATAGACACACTCTATGTGCCGCCCGTTGAATGGAATGATGCCATGCCGATGATGAACTGGTTGTCTACTGGTGCACAGGTAGAATGGGTTCTGCGAGAACCGGATACCGGACTCGAAAATATGGCCATCCACTGGGATTTTCAGGTTGGCGATGTGGTTAAGGTGCGGATCTTTAACGATCCCCGCAGCTTCCATCCCATGCAGCATCCTATCCACTTCCATGGTCAACGATTCCTGGTCCTGGAAACGGACGGCATTCGTAATCAGCACTTGGTCTGGAAGGACACAGCAATTGTTCCGGTTGGTTCAACGGTGGACTTTCTGGTGGACATGTCTAATCCAGGTGACTGGATGGCACATTGTCACATCGCCGAACACCTTCAGTCCGGTATGATGTTGGGCTTTACTGTAAAAGCTCCCCTAATTGGTCAATAATTGGTATCTTGATTCTGAGCCGTCGTGTTCTTGCAAGTGTGGTCACCTTCAAAAAACAGTCGTCATGGTCTTTATGCGTTATTCTCTCCTGGTTTTCACAGCAATCTTTGTCATCGTGCTTACCGGATGTAATCCAAGAGCCGTTGAAACCCTAACCCTGGACGCTCCTGAAACCCTCGAGACCAATCAGAGTGGTGAATTCTCGGCAGCGGCCAATGAAGAAGCCCGTCCCCCGGTTATGTACGCTTGGGAGTTTGGCGATGGCAGCACTGCAGATAGTTCCTATGCCGCACATGCTTACGGCGAAGCGGGTTCCTACACGGTAACCGTTACAGCAAGCAACAGGAACGGACGCTTCTCGATCTCCGAGACCACGAATGTTATGGTAATGGATCCTCCAGTACCTGCACAGGTTCTGGCCCTTCTAGCCAGCTCCACGAGCGTGGATACCCGCACACCCGTTGAATTCTCTGCAAACGTCCGGGGTGACGCTCCTTTGACGTATGCCTGGAATTTTGGGGATGGCACTTCTTCCGCTTCTCCCAGACCTCAGCATACTTATATGGCAGAGGGACAGTATGGCGTGTCGCTGGAGGTCTCCAATGAGCACGGACGAGACGCCCGTACATTAACGGTCACAGTAGAGCAGTATGAGCCTCCCTATTGCGCAGATCTCGCGGAAATGAGTACGGTCTTTTTCGAGCGTAATTCTAGTCTGCTGACCGACTCTGTTCAACCGGCATTAGACGATAATCTTGAGATTCTGGGCGAATGTTTAAATCTCCGAGTGCGCATCGAAGGCATGACAAGCCCCTTGGAGCGTAACCCCCAGACACTGTCGGAGGACCGTGCGCGGGCTGTTCGTGATCACTATATCGCGAACGGGATCGATGCTAGCCGTATCACAACGACTGGTGTTGGGAGTGCAGATGGCGCGTCCAAGAAGAGCGGGGCAGACCAGTTCCGCAGGGCAGATTCGATCCCGCTCCGCTAAGTGCTGCACCAACCTCGCTGTACGGCGCCATCCTCCCCGATGGTATAGAACTCCAGGTCTCTGCCTGTTCGGAGCTTGGTTATGTAGATGATTTGGCCGACGTGCATCGAAAAGTGCTCAACCGCGTGATAGATCGCCCCTAGAGTTGTTATCTGGATCCCCTGAATTGTCCGGGACTGCTCCAGTAGGTCCTGCTCCAGTTCGTGCAGCACCTGAACTGCCTGCTGTACGGTAGATCTCAATTCTTCGAGCAGCGCGGCTGCATCATTTCCGCCGTCAGCTGAAAATTCTTGTGCTCGCTGGCGGTTGTCCTCCACACCACCAACCCCGGCGACAATCCACTGATGCAGGTTGCCGGCCAAGTGAAGCAATAAATTCCCCACACTATTTGAGGCCTGATTTTGTCTCCACCACAGATCCGCATTGGGCAGGACCTCCAGACACCTCTCGATCTTCGGCAAATAGTCTTTCAGCAAGAGATTCTGTGATTGTCTGATAAAGAGCTCGCGTGCACGATCCATTTGGTTTTCTCTTATGATTGTCGTCTCTTCGAGAGAGTTCTGCGACGTTTGGGCGACCTGTCTTCCGTTGTCCGTATTAGATCACCACGATCCTTCCCCTTCCAAAACTTGCACTCCTGATAGCACTCGACTGGCATCATTTC
Source organism: Rhodothermaceae bacterium bin80 (assembly GCA_002238805.1). GTDB lineage: Bacteria > Bacteroidota > Rhodothermia > Rhodothermales > Bin80 > Bin80. The sequence goes on from MPNB01000001.1 coordinate 101,128, forward strand.
TGGTATAAGATTTGCCCATCACGGCTTCAGCCCAAAATACTGTTCTGGAGTAACCATCTGAAACTCCGGTCCTCCACCTATCCTCCTTCAATCCTCAACTCGGACGGCATAATATACTTTATTCGCGGCGTCTGTGAAACCCTTCTGTTACTACCCTGCGGGAGGCTCCGGGTCTCCTGGCAGCAGAAACTCATCACCAAGTTCTGTAAGACCCTAACGCAAGTTGTTGTCTTATCCCTATCTTGGTAGCAGGCTCTCTCGGTTAACTGAATAAGGGGCGATCTGAGCGCTTTTTCATGTGCTCTCCTATCACTATCTTCTCCGAGAGACCCTCCGCTCTGCCCAGACTGATTCTGACACGTGTTTTTATGAAAATTCAACGGCGCTATATCCTACCGATAACGCTGCTATTCTTGGCGGGAGGGTTGCTGGGAGCCTCTTTTGGTCGATACTTCAGCGACATAACGGAAGACCTGCGCAAGCTTGAAGAAGCTTTTCTCCTGATCAACCGTAGCTATGTTGATTCCGTAGATCCCGGCCAAGCCGCCGAACATGCGATTGGAGGAATGCTCAAGTCACTCGACCCGCATTCTTCCTACATCGATGCTTCAGCATTTAAAGAAGTGGCCGAGACTTTTCAGGGTTCCTTCGGTGGCATTGGGATCTGGTTCCAAGTGCTTGACGGCGATACTGCGCGCGTGGTTTCACCAATAGAGAATGGTCCCAGCGAAAAGGCCGGAATCCGAGCAGGCGACCGAATCATTGCCGTTAACGATACCTCGGTGATCGGTATCGGCGAGGATGAAGTGAAGCGACGCCTTAAAGGGCCCGTGGGTACGCAAGTCGAGGTAACCATACGACGATTGGGTATTCAAAGACCCTTCACCGTGCCCCTTACACGTGACCTGATCCCGCTGTACTCGATAACCAGCAGCTATATGGTGGACGATATCACAGGGTACATCCGAATCAGTCGATTTGCCCAAAGCACCTACGCTGAATTCCTTCAAGCCCTCGACGAACTTCAGGGACAGGGAATGGAGCGTCTGCTCTTGGATCTTCGGGACAATGGTGGTGGGCTCATGCAGGCTGCCGTCGCAATTGTGGACGAAATGCTGGCCGGTAGTGGACACATTGTCAGCACTATCGGCCGCAGCGTGCCAAGCGAAATTTACGTTGCCCAACGTACCGGCCGCTTCGAAACACAACCCATTATTGTTTTGGTTAATGGTAACTCCATTTCCGCAAGTGAAATTGTGGCTGGGGCCCTGCAGGATCATGACCGTGCGCTACTCGTTGGTCAGCGAACCTTTGGGAAAGGATTGGTGCAAAACCAGTTTCCTTTGCCCGATGGGAGCCGCCTGCAGATTACAACTGCCCGCTACTATACCCCTTCCGGCCGATTAATACAAACTCCGTACGAAGAAGGGGATTACGAGGGGTACCTAGAGACTAAACTGGAGGGCCTGAGCGAAGCCTATCGAGATCCCGAAAAATACGCGGAAAGCATTCCGGATTCGCTAAAGTTCACCACCACACATGGGCGTACCATCTTTGGTGGAGGGGGAATCATGCCGGATCATGTTGTTGAGGGCGATTCCCTTAGACCTCGCATCCTGCATGCACTCTATGGCGGTGCACTATTCGAAACCTTCCGTCTCTGGTTCGAAAGTAACGAACAGGCACTGCGAACCACCTGGGAGGATCGAACAGATGAATTCGTGAACGATTTTGCTTTTTCGACTGCGCAGTGGGATGCCCTATGGATTTCTGGAGCCTCGGCCCAAGTACCTGTAACTTTTGTGGTTGCTGATCCTTCGACTGAAGAACTGCAGTTCACTTTCGGTGAACTCAATGAAAACAGTGAAACGATCCGTCTTTACTTCAAAGCACTTCTTGGCCGACAGTTGTATGGTTCCCGCACTGCTTCACCGCTATTTAACGCCATCGACGAAACCTTCCAGGAGAGTCTGTTATTCTGGTCTGAAGCCGAGGAGTTAGCTCTTCTCAATCGATAGTTGACCACGGCAGGCATGTGATTTTCACCTCTTGCCCGCCGGATGGATCGACACAGTCTTCTGGAAGGTGAATGAGACAATTGGCGTGCTGCAGCGAAGAGTATAGGTTTGATGCCTGTGGTCCGGTGGTCTGCACAACCAGCTGCCCTCCTGCCTGACGGACTGCTTTACCACGGACGAAGTGATGCAGGCCAGCTGCCTTTCGCACCGGGAATTCCAGCATTGCACGCAGGAAGGGTGGTCTTACCTCGGCAGCTCCCATGAGTGTGAGCAGTGCGGGGCGTACATATTGAAGAAAGCATACCGCCGCTGAGACCGGATTACCTGGCAAACCAAAAACCAGTTGGGATCCCAGCGTACCAAACAACATTGGTCCACCTGGCCGCTGACGTACACGCCAGAAACACCGCCGAAAACCTAACTGCACAAGCACATCCTTAACTAGGTCATGTGTCCCCACGGACACGCCTCCACTAATAAGTAACACATCCGCCCCCTGACTAGTCTCAAGCGCTTGAATCAAGCTATCAGGATTATCTCGGGCAACTAGCGGACCAGTCACCAAGCCACCAACGTCCAACACCTGTGCTGCGAGACCCGGACCATTAGCATCGCGAATTTTTGCGGGAGGCAAAGGTACATTTGCCTCCAAGTGTAACTCATCACCCGTCACAATAACTGCGACACGCGGAATCCTTCCCACCTTTATTTCCTGGTAGCCGGCCGTCGCTATCATACCCACAACCGGCGGTGTAATTTGCGTGCCCCTATTTACTACCGATGCGCCCTCCGTCACGTCCTGGCCTGCACGCCGAATATAAGCCCCCCTCTTCGGACATCGATTAATGTTCACCAAATCAGGTTTAATTTCAGTTGTCCACTCTACCGGAACCACAGCTTCCGTTCCCGGAGGCACTTTTGCTCCCGTCATAATCCGTATACAGCTTCCTGGCTTTACTTCACCTACCGGGTTCTTTCCTGCGGGAATATCTCCATCCAAACGCAGACTCGCAGGAATTTTCGTAAGGTCCTCCATGCGAACCGCAAAACCATCCATACCCGAATTATCGAAAGGGGGTATTGCTTCCCGAGCGATTATTTCCTCGCGCAGTACCTGCCCCAACGCCGCTGAAAGCGACACTCGCTCGGTCGGAAGTAACCGAAGCTCCGCATTAATTTTCCGCAATGCTTCCACAACAGTGATTCTATTTTGCATTATCTCGTGGATAAGATGTTAGATCCACTGGATTTATTTTCAACGCTTCGGATGCAACTTCAATTTTGTGAATACAAATGTAGTTATTCACGTTTTACTCACAAACTTGGAATCGACGCATGAACCCCTTTTAGGGGCAAATATTGCCCATTTAGGCCCATATAGGCGCTCCTAGCCAAAGTATGCTTTGAGTTATCCACAAATTCACAGCTCCAACGATAGATAGTGCTTTTGAATTTTAAAACATCCTATAATAGAAGCATAATAGGATGTTGTGGATAACTTTTCCAACACCCTGCAGCCACACGGTTTCTCGCACTCTCCGTAACCATTGCTAAGCACGCTGTTTACCTTGGATGCGTTTGTATTTCGGCATCACCACCATGTCAAGTGCTCTTCCACATGTTGCAGTACCCGTATTCAGTGCAGAACGGTAGTACGCCCCATAGTACTGAATCCGTCTCTTCACCTGTCCATTGCATTGTTCGGGCAAGGTCAGCCAACTGTGGAGATACTTCCGGATACGTTAGGATGCCTTGTTATGCTTCCAGGTATGAAACTTATGAAGTCTCCCTGCTTGACTGTGCACGACGAGGGAGAAACGTGTATTCCAGAAAATAAAACTAATTCCCGTTCTTATGGCGTTCAGTCCGGCATCTTCGTTGGGGCAGGGAACCAATGCGTTACATATAGCAACCACCACCGCTCGTCTTTGTGATTCCGCAGCGCGCGCGCCATCAGTTCATGATTCTACCATGTCAAAAAATGACCTGAAACGGATGTGAGCTGAATAGAATCCCGAGTAGCTACGGCGCGGTTCTTGGTTTGTATATTATCCTCTCCTACTTCAAGATGATGTCCATGAATAAGCTGTTATCCTGTATTGAAGAACTACAGATTCGTATCAAGACGCACGGCAACAGTCTGATGTCGGATGAATTGCGAACGCGTGTGGCATTGATTGATCCTCTATTGTGTGCGCTTGGATGGGAAGCATCCAATCCAAGAGTGGTCACAGTCGAACATTCGATAGAAAAAATACGGGTAGACTATGCTCTACTCGGAGAAGACGGCAAACCTGTGGCCATACTTGAGGCAAAAAGCCTTGGAATAAATCTATCGCACAAAAGCCGCATGCAGATGCTGAATTATGCCAATTCGGGGGGTATTAAATATGCGGGACTCACAAACGGAGATCACTGGGAACTGTACTCAGTCTTCAAAGAGGTCCCATTGCAAGACAAAAAATTATTGGATATATCCATCGAACAACAGATGGCACATCATATTGCATTGCAGCTTTTGTGTCTGTGGCGACCCAATCTGCGTTCAGGTAAAGTTACTACAGCTTCTACGCCGATTGTTGGATTACCGAATGGTCCTAAGCCGACTCCCTCAGATCGGAAAGGATGGATCAGTCTGGCCAAATATGATCCGAAGCCCAAAACGTCAGTTCCTTCTGTGGCCCATTTCTGGAACGGAACAGAGAGAGAACTCAAAAGCTGGAGGGATTTATTATTAGTAACTATTGAGTTGCTTTACAAAGAGGAGCGATTAACAACGGATAAGCTACCTTACTCGTGCACTGGAGGCAAATACCTTATTCACACGAAGCCTCACCATGGAAATGGCACACGATTCAGGAGTATTCGCCGTCCAAATGGCACACCATTCTTTATGGATGCAAATCTGACTGCAAAACAGGTCAGGCGTTATTGTAGAAAGCTGTTGAAAGATTTCGGGAAGGATCCAAAAACTGATGTACACCTGAAGGTCATGTGATCCGATCACATTTTTGACAAGCGAGGTTAGTTACACTGAATATCTAAACTGAAACCCGTGCAGATGTTATAGGGAGCGAAAAAATCCATTTCTAGGGATTTAAAGAGTTTTTTGAGAGATGTCGGTTTTCTTTATCACGAGATCACAGTCTGGGGTTACATAATGGATTATTTTTGAAATATTTTGTTAATACGGGTTGGTTTGAAGAGATAGGCAACTCCCTACAATGCATTTGCTGTCTGTGTCTATCTGAACAACAGCACGATCTTTGCCGGTGCAGTGAACGTTTCCATTTTCCGTAGGTTGACCGCTCCACTAGGTAGCCTTATTGGTTGGATATTCTTCAGATCTAGTTATTTTATAGGCTCGGGCGGGAGTTGGTAACGAGGTACTTAGATATTTAGGCGTGATTGAAGCCCGAGTGTGTGGCACGCTGCAAAAAGCTTCGTAGTTTGAATAGTTCCAATGATTAAGCGAATAGTTGTCGCGCTGGATGCTGACACGGATACCCCAGTGGCAACGCGTTATGCAACAGAGATTGCACGCGAACACAATGCTGAGCTGACGGGAATGGCCGTCGTGGATATGGCTAGCATTTCGGCATCTTCAAAAGGTGGCGGAATTGGCAGCATGTATCTTATGTCAAAGGTTCAGGAAAGCCTAACGGTTGAAGCCCGCGAGGTCGCCCAGACGTTGACGCGGGCATTTAGGGACGCTGTGGCCGAAAGCGGAGTCCAGTCACAGGTTGTCATTGAGGAAGGAGTGGCACTTCAACGCATTATTGAGGACATGAACTGCCGGGATTTGTTGGTTATTGGCAAGGAGCCACATTTCTTCTATAGCCACCCTGACGAAACCCCCACGACACTGGAAGAGATTGTCAGTCATGTGGTGAGTCCCGCCTGCGTGATTCCTAGCAGATACAGGAAGGTTGAGCGAGTAATGGTTGCTTATGACGGCAGTGCTGCCTCGGTTCGTGCCATGCGCAGTTTTTTCCAGCTCAAGCCTTTTGGGAGTGGCGTAATTGTAGAGGTAATCAATGTGTACAGCAAGGGGGAGCGTGCCAGTGCATTGCTCGCGCTTACGCAGGTGAAAGCGTATGGCGAAGCGCATGGATATTCTGTTAATACGCTTGCTCTTGAAGGAACAGATCCGAGCGAGGAAATCGTAAAGGCGCTGGAGCGCCATCAGACAGATGTTCTGGTAGCCGGTGCACATATTGTTTCCCCGTTATCCCGGATTGCATTTGGATCAACGAGTGCAAGTCTATTGCACCAGGTCAATATCCCCATGTGGCTGGAGGCCTAGCCTCTGGCATAACCGCCAGGTTTGATGGCGACTCCACCTCGCCGCCGAGCACGTTGCGCAGTGCTGCAAGCGCTTTACGCATACGCGCTCAGTGGAGATACCCAGTCTCACGTAAATAATACTGTTCTTTTGCCGCGGCTGCCTCGGCAGGAGGGGGCCATGGATCTGGGAATAGCACTATTCAGCAAGGTGATTGGTGAGCATGATCTGCTCGATGAAATAATTGCCACAAATACCAAAAACTGGGATTTGAAGCGCATTCTCAGGATCGACCTGATCATTCTCCGCATGGCTATCTGTGAATTCCTGTACTTCAAACAGATCCCTCCCAAGGTGACCATGAACGAGGCTATTGAGCTAGCCAAAATGTTCAGTACCGAGGAAAGCAAAGATTTTGTGAATGGCGTACTTGATTCGATTGCGTTCAGATTAAGAAAAGAAGGCAGGCTCGTCAAGAGTACGGCAGGGCTTCAAGGTTGGGAGGAGATGGTGCAGAGGCAGAACACCCAGCGATCCAAGTAAACAGGAAAATTTGCCTTGGCAATTTTTAGGCGTTGGCGTTAGTATCTGGAATCCACCCATCTGATTATTCCATGTGTGATACTTGAGATAGGAACACGGTGTGTGAATGGGACTCATTGCTGTCGGTGATATTCATGGTTGCTCGCGGACGCTGAAAGCTCTGTTAAAGATCTTGTCTCCCGGACCAGAAGATCATCTTGTTTTCCTGGGGGATTATGTGGATCGTGGACCGGACACACGAGGGGTTATTCATCAGTTGCTAACACTGTCCAGTCAGGTCAAATGCACTTTCTTGCGAGGCAATCATGAGCAGGCGATGCTGGACTGGTTGAGTGGAAAGAAGGGAACTCATTGGTTGTATTTTGGAGGAGAAGAAACCCGGCAGAGTTACGTGCAGGGAGGCAGGATGGAAATGCCAGCGACGCATCTATCCTTTCTACAATCAACCACGCTGTACTTGGAGACATCGGAGTTTTTCTTTGTTCATGCGGGGCTTCGCCCTGACTGTACGGTCCAGGAAAACAAGCGTCGCGCAGATGCCGAAGTATTTCTCCGCTATCGGGGCCATCTCCGAGTAGCGGTGCCACTATGGGAAAAGTGCGTTGTATTTGGGCATACGCCACATTCGGATCCGATATTGACCGATCGGATGATTGGCATTGATACGGGCTGTGTGTTTCCGGAACGTCTTGGGCAGGGACGCCTGACCGCAATCCGATTGCCCGAGCGCGAGGTGATTGCGGTTGCCAACCAGGAGTTCAGCTAAAGGGTTTGGCCTTCAGGATATCTGGTGACCTCATCGATAGATCCTTTCTTGTCTCACGTCGGAGGATCTATTTTGGCAGGCCACAATTCAGTCAGGTGAAGCCAGCGCATCTCTTACGGACTGTGTTCCCGGATCCGTAGCGGAGAATTCGTCACATCCTTTGAAGTACTGCTTACTTGATCCAATGAGGAGATGCCTGAATGTCCGGGATTTTTGCCAGTTCTTGCAGATCGCACGTGTCTTCGCGTTTCTCGCCCTTCAGGAAAACGAGCACCGCTTCCAGCACTGTTAGTCCGGTGTAGCGCGGATTTGGGCGGGGAGCGCTGTTCCACCTGTTCAATGCGTTTGCGCTGCTTTTCCGATAGCTCTTGTTTGTCTTGTTTCATTGTTCGCCCTCTTCCATTTTGTGTTTAACATATTCGCCGATCTGGAATAACCCATGCAGGCTCTTCCAGACCGGCCAGATAAATGGGCCTCTAAGAAAGAAAGGTTGCAACGATCAAGGTAATCAGCAACGGTACCCCCTGTTCCTCCTGCCATTAGGTGCTAACTTGGGGAATTAGTGGAATACAGGGGACTAATCTCTAAGTTCTGGGAACGCCCACTTTGTGAAGCTTTTAGCGACTACAGCGCAGAACTTAAGTGTGTTCTCGCTAGTCAACATGTCAATAGAGGGAACACCGCACTCTGAGAGTGCATGATTGATTGCATGATTGATTGCGTTGTTTTTGGCCCGCTGTCTGTCTAGCTCTACCCATGTATCTAGCAAGGCCCCCACAGCCGTTTGCGTTATGTCAGAGGCAATCATTTCGTAATCGTAAATTCTGCGAATCTCGTCTGACGATATATCTATATCAACTTCAAGCCCCAAGTCCTTTCCGGTCACCGGATCAATGGCATACCCACACGAAAAATCCGCCCCTGCATATTTGCTTGATAAGCAGGCAATTATTCGATAGACGCCAAAGTATTCTACATAGGCGACTATCTGCTTCTGAAGAGAATCTCCGCGAATCCAGACGCAATGGAAGAACGATTGCCTAGGTCTGTTTCTTACCAAATCCCTCATGTTGAAGTATCCAAAACATGGTTCCCCGTCCTCGAACAAATAGCTTTGGGCATGCTCGCACTGATCAATGTCCAGCCCACAGCGATATAGCATGGCGAGGCAAGTTTTAATAACAGACTTGCCAGCCTCCACGCCGCCAAATGTGAGCTCGCCCCTAAACCAACTGCTTGGCTCTTTTGACCTAGTTGCCAGTTGAAGTAACTTGTCCCGGCTTAATTTCGGGTGCTTTTTCACAATGCCGGGTATCATGCTTTCCAATTCCTTGAATGTCCGTGCTTTGATATTTACTTTTATCTTTCCGTCCAATTCCTTGATTTCACACACGGGTTTTGCAAGACTCATTGATCCGTCAGGGTGATACCTGAGCCCTTTGCCGTCGATCCCTTCTACGGCAAAGGGCTGATTGGCACCACTAGAGCGCTTAACGCCCAACAATGTGCAAAATGGCCTCAAGTGCCGGACAAGCTCCGCGTCCCATTTATTGCCAGTTCTACTGTTACAGTCAATGCATATAAACCAATTGACCTTTCTGCGGCCTCCGATTGCGTTGGGGAATATGTGCTCCTTGGTGGCGTTCGAGTCAGTGAGCGGAGTCTTGCACAAAGCGCATGGCATATTGTCGTAGGTCGTCGTCTCTTTCGTCATAGTAATGTTCTGTTTGTATATCGTTCTGTCCATCTATGTCATATATCCGAATCCCGCTCGAAGGTCATGCGCAACTCCACATGCTTGCTCTCACCTGTAACCAGACGCGTGCCATGCGTTGCTGTAGCCGGAACGAACTCGGTTTTATATCGCTTTTCTTCGTGTTTGCGGAGTAAGTACGCTGGTAATCCGGTAGAAATTCCGCTCGCAAATCGCCCCCTTTATTGCCAAATCGACAAGTTGTAACTGTATCCTATAAATGTGCGCACGACCTACGGGTATCGTCAGATTGGCATGGATGAATCGAATTGCATCATCCCATTCAGCAAGGTGCGTACCGCCTTTCATATTGCGGCACAAATTCGTGCTTATCCGACCAAGATACGCACCATTCGCGCACGAATTGGCCTTGCAGTCCACGCTCCTTATCCGGTCAATCAAGGCGTGGACGGGCACTTTGGTCTTAGGTAGTGCCCCCGGTTATTTGATGTCGGATTCGTGGTTACCGCTTCGGTGCGGCCCGGCTGAACGGCCCAGAACAAAGAAGCTGGTTGGCACAGGGGAATCTTTGCCGTCCAATGTGAAGCAATCCCGCACAAGGTTCGTGATTGACGAATATGCCAATAATGCGGGATAATTCGTTGCCGCGTGTGCTTCCGAGACATGTTTGGCAGTGCAACGCAACAGTGCAAACATTGTGGAAGGACATTGCCCGCTGAATAAACGCTGACGAGAGCTTGTGATACCTCCCGTACCGCGGATTGCCGACCACAAGCACTTTGCTATATTCGTCTGGAACGTCAAACTTTAACGAGTCAGTACGCATGACGGCCTCGTGCTGCGGGTCTAAGTCAAGCCGGTTAAGTTGGTGCATTTACGCTATCAATTCACCGTGCATCAGCCTGCGGCCGACCATGCCAGCTACTATGTGCTGTATTTGATCCTTTGTATCCAGATTGCGCAGGTTATGTTTGCCCGCGAACTGCGCTACATACCTGTGCTGGCATGCACGTCCACGAATCCCTTCAATGTCTTGCCGTTCGCATTCTCGATTACCTGTGCGACCACCTGATTGGAGACCCTATCTTTATTCCCAAGGCCACCTTTTTGCCCACTGTGCCTCGACCGACCTTGAGTTCCTGCTCCGTTGGTTCTCGGTTTTCGCTCTTCCTCTTGGCTTCAGATGGATGCGACATTATCTGACGCATTGCGAGCTCCATCTCTGGTATTGTGATTGTCTTGCACTCAGTCCTCGCTATCTCCGAAACGTCGATCTCGTGCTTCTTTAGTGTCATTTGTTGCATAATTGTGGAGCTTTTATCATAAGGCAAACGTGAATTTATCTCGCACCCTTGCTTTGGTTACACCGCCTATGCACCACCTGACAATTCGACTCTTCCGTCCTCCCGCCCTTTGACCATGGCTTTATGTGGTCTGCATGGGCATCATCATATGCCATGGCTTCACCGCAGATTGCACACTTACCCTCCTGCTGCTGGTAGATTGTTGTCTTGGTATTCTCATCGAACGTCCGCAGGTTAAGCAGGGCTGGTTGCACTTCCCCACCTAGGATGTACTCGTAGATCCCTGATTTCTTCTTCACTTCCAAATCTTTGAGCAGCTCCTGTTGCTTCTTTTTAGTGTCCTCTGGGTTGTAGGTCTTCATACCATACTTGCGGTGTAGATCTCCCCAGTTGAGGTTGTGCATGGACAATTTATTTGTCTTGAAGAGAGACTCGATCCATCCGTAAACTTCCTTGAAATATTCCCATAAGCCATCCGCGTTCTCTTCGTGTTGGTGCAGAGCCATAAACTTCCGGATCTCACTATCCTTACTGCTCCCGGTCATCCACTCGATGATCCTCTCCAGATGTTCCTGTCGCTCCCGATCCCCTTTCATGTACTTGGAGCACATTCTCTGCTGATTCCCTGCTCTAGTGAAGTAGTACTGTGCAGAAGTTGTCCATGCTCCAGGGTAGAGAGAGTTCCGTAGCTCTTGATCCGACAGAGCTTCCGCACCTGTGTTGATTGTCTGGAACCACTTCATGAGTTCGCTATGTTTCCCCTTGCAGATATAGACATGGAGTTCATAGTCCATAATCTTTTTTCTACCCTCGTCCGACATGCTTGACCAGAAAGTCTCCCGCCCATCAAGGATGATGTGACAAAGCCCTTTGCGTATATACCCCGCAATCGTCATGATTCGCTGCTGCCCGTCCAGTAACTCAAATTTCCCATCCCCCTTATCCGCGAAGTAGATCAGATTGATCGGACGGTGATAGTAAACGGACTCCATCAGTGCCATCTTAAAGTCCTCGTTTTCCTGATGTATGTACTGGCGTTGGTAGGGCGGGCGAATGTTCAGGTTACCGCGGTAACCAACGATTTTTCCAGTCTCTTCATCTGCCTCGTAACCATCCACGATCTCGCGGACAAGAATTTTCTCCTCTTTAATTTTCATGAGTTGCCTCCTTGTGACGGATTAAGATACGTGCGTATTTTTTCTTTCCATTGATGTAGGGATAGCCAAAATTGGATTCCGTGACCCTGGTCGTAGCCATCTGCCCGACAATCTCGAACTGCTCTGGGCAGAACTTATCCAGGAATGAACTAGGTACCCCCATTACTCCACGATAATCCTCCGGAATGTCCCTTACTGCGTCCACATTGATCGCATCGTAGTTATCGTATTTCGAATACTGATCAGGTCTGTACGTCTTATCCAGAATCAACGGTCTATGTCGCTTGCTGTGATCAAGATTAGTGAACCATACTGCATTCCCCAACCTCCCCTTTACCACCCCCCCTACCAAGCGGTAGCTGCTACCCTCCTTCTTGGTCTTAACCATATCTCGTGCATACGCATCGGGCACGTCAAAGAGCATGTCTCGGCTGCCCGGACCGTGACCAAGCCAGACAAGCCCGTCCTTGATGAGCGGAAACATTTCCTTGTAGTCGATTGCAGTGGTTCGTCCGATAATCAAAAACTTCTTATCATGCTCCATCAGCTGTGAAACATACTCCCTGAAGAGAGAGAATGGCGGATTCGTGCAGACAATGTCTGACTGCTTCAGCATCTCAATACACTCCTCGCTCCGGAAGTCTCCGTTTCCGTTCAGGTGCTTCACCGCGATTTCATGCGGATCTGGGTAGCGGTTTCCGTTCTTGTCGCCTTCGTACTCTAGGTAAATTGCCCGTCTGGAATCATGTTGGGAAAACCCATCCCGATCCTGACTCTTGTAGCAGGTGGTGATCAGCTTCTTGAGTCCAAGGAACTCGAAGTTGAGCGAGAAGTACTTAAAAAAGCTACTCACTCTGGGGTCGTCGCAGTTGCAGTACACCACCCTCCCCCTAAAATGGTCTGTGTAGTGGCTGAGTTCGCTCTGTATGTCGGTTAGCTGCGTATAGAATTCGTCCTTTTTGTTTCGCTTCGCAGCGTGTAAATCCCGGTTCTGTGACATGGGTTATTTGTTTCGGATATGCTGGTTTAACACGTAGGTTGCGGCGGGGGCTTCGCGAACAGTGTGTGTAGATCGCTCGAGCGAGATGGTCGAATGCATCTTCCAGTGAGGACAAACCAAGTCCAGTTGTAAGGATTCACCTTAGCATGCAACATATTTCTCTATGCGTTACAACTTTTTGTCGCATCTCATCAGAGAAATTAGCCTAGTACTGTTAAGTCGTGCAGGCTTACTGCGTTCTCAATCCTGTTAGTGTAGGGCTAATTGGCCGAGAGCAAATGATCATGCGGTTAGGTCTTTGTAGGAAATACGACGGTTTCCTAGGTTGCGTGCAAATGCAGCCATTCGATCAATGGTGGGGATCTCACAGTTTCCGATATTGAGACGCATAGTGGATTCGTTCACGTATCGGTGGAGGTGCTTTGGTGAAACAGGATACCATGTGCCATTGAGAGATCGCTTGAACAGTGCCCAAAACCCTCATACTGTTGGTGTTCACGCCTCCTCTCCACATTCTTTCTGGCTATGATTGACTGAAGCATGTGTGAGCGGCAAATTGTCGTATATCCTGGATTCGTCCGTGTAAATTACTGCCCCAGCCTCAACTGAATCTACCGCGAACTTGTTTGCCGTTTTACCGTATGTGTTTGAACTGGATCCACAATGATCGCACCATTGCGTTCTTTCGCTCCCATTACAGGAATCTTCTCCACCGTCCCCCGCCCCGCATTCAGCTTCTTGTCTGCGTGTTTATTAGATTCTTTCCCACCAATATATGACTCGTCCATCTCAACAACATTGGAAAGTTTTAACTCACCAGACTGGCAGGCTTCGCGAATTCGATGCCGCATATACCAGCTGTACTGCACGCCCAGCTCTTTTGATAGCTGCTTTGTACTCACGCCTTTCCTAGTAGTCATCACGCTGAAAATGGCGATCATCCAGTTCTGCAGAGGCGTTTTTGTTGCGTGAAGAACTGACCAGTCGTAACAGTGAAGTGCTTTCGGCATTTTCCGCACCAATACGCATTCGGTTTGCTCGGCGGAGTGGTAATTCGCTTGGTTTCCCCGCACATATTGCAGGTAGGCATTCCATCCCAACGCACCTGTTCGAGCCCATTTGATGCACGCGTTGTCATCTGGAAACTTCCGTAGAAGTTGTACAACGCTGATTGTTTCAACAGTCCGCGTATTAATTCTTGCATGAACTTTTGCTGAGCTGCTGATTATTATGTGTCACGGGAACGAAAAATTTCAGTGCCAGTGTGGATTTTACTATATAAATCCCATATACCTCCCTCCCCCAAAAGGTAGTCTCGTCGAAGGGAATCAAATCACAAAGCAACCCAAATCCCAAAGCGAAATGCCGGGCGTCGTGAGCCGATTTCAGCGAAGACGATTTGTCGGCCCAGTGAGCCGGTGTATCGAATATACGGATCGAGAAAAAGGCTGAACTGACGATTTTTCTCCGCACGTGAGGCGTTTTGCAGGAAAGTTAGTGCAGGGCCGAAGCGCACACCGAGGTAAAGATCATACGCGTAATTTGCCCGCCCTATAACGCGCAGGATCCCCAAAGGGCGCAGTGCAGCCCCGACGCCCGCGGAGATATGCACGGGCGTTCGTTCTTCCCAGAGTTCAGTATCAACGAAAGTGATCACTTCAAGCGAGTAGACACTGCGGGTTTGAACGTGTCCTGCTTGAAGTCCAGCACCCGGCCATGCGCCAAGCCCGACCTGCAGCTGTGAGGTCTGTGCTAAGGCGGGAAACCCGCTTAGAACCAAGGATATAAGCAGGCAGCTGGTGGTCCTGTACAGAATCAATGGCTTGTTAGTCTGTGCACGCAATGATTGCCGGATTGCCCGGTGCTGGAAAGCCCATGCTCTTTAACGCGATTAGTGGCGCAGGTGCCGTCCCGTTAATCGGTAAACCCTGGTCACATCCATTGGACTAACGTCATTTCAACTATTGGGGGATTATGTGCTTAACTGCACGGTACCGATTTCACGGGTCATATTTCTGAACCACGGCTTTTACGGTCACCCCATTGGGATACGAGTTGCCCCTTGCGGTGGATTCCCCATGTAGCCAACCTTCAGGATCTGTAATTGATTGTCCTGAATCTTAACATCCTCCGGGATCGTGAGAAAGGGTGTGTGCCATGTCTGGAATGTAGCCTCGGCCGATCTTTTCCTTCTCTGAAGAACGCCTTCCAGGCATCTGCCTGGTATTTCAGCGTGCAGCGAACCACCTTGAAGGGGTATTCAGGCAATCATCCAATCCTGTGTCTGAGCACATGAAACGTTTGTCCAGTGAGAAAAAGCTGACTGAGAGTGGCTTGTTTCCTGCTTCGTTCGCTTGCTCGTACGCTTCATTTTGCCGTGCGAGCATGGCGTTCCATAAAAACCTGTACGCACCCGCTAACCCCCAACAGCTTCGGCGCATTCTCGCGACTGCCAGGAAATAAGCAGAATTCGCCAGTGCGGTAAGCAGTCGCGCGCACTTCCGTTGATTCGGTTTCAGGACCGGTTCTACGAACGCAGTAATCGGCACATCATCCGTTCGCTCCTGCCAGTAGATTTCCGAATTGGCCCCATATGTGCAAATCGCGCACATTTCCGTCTAAATGGGAGAGTATTCCCCCTTAAACGCGATGCTTGGGACAGTCTGACGCGCTTTACGACAACTCCAAGGCATAGATCAAGTGAGGGCGATAACAGCCGAAAGAATTATCGTTGCAAAACCAATGACCCAGATCAGGACATTGTACTTCGTGTTCACAGCGTCCAACTGGGCCTTCATGGTTGCGTTCACAGTATTCATGGTTGCGTTCACAGTGTCCAACTGGGCCTTCATGGTTGCGTTCACAGTGTCCAGTTTTGCTCCGAATTGAGCAATTAGATTTGCGGATGCCATATTTTCGAAAATTTCAGTGAGTTCGTTTGCTTCATCAGCAGTGAGCTTCTTCTTGCGCAGTAGCCTAGAAGCACGCGTGAATGGACCTGTATGGTCGTTGTTTATCTCTTCTGACATGAGGAGTTTGACCAGATTAGAATTCAGAGGTTCCTGGTTTGATAGAGTGATTCAACCCCCCACTGTCATGTTCACGTGTCGCCAGTCCTGTTCTCCAGCCTGTAAGATAGTCTCCATTATGTTCCGGCAAGCGCGCACTATTTGTGCATACATTCATGTACGCATTTTTGCAGATGCACGGCTATTGCGATCGCCATACTGGACAGTAAGGATGGAACAGGCAAAACCACCATAGCGATGGGGATGTAGAGCCAAGGGGCCGGCGCGGTACTCGTATTCATTACATCCCCTATGTGGAAGAGCAAAGAGCTTTTGAAGCTTTTCATGCGAAACTAATTGAATATCAGGCACAGTTATCTGGCAGCGTAGACTGGAGCACTCTCGCGAATAAGGTGCAAATATGAGGGGGACAGCATTTTCTACGTTGCCTCAACTAGGATTTCGCTGCCAACAAGGGACTTGCCGTGCACAGATTTGGATATGTCAAACAGTTCCCCCGGAGACCTGGAAAGACCCAGGATCAAACGGGTATGCACACCAATGCCGGTTGAGACGTATAAGGACGCTGCTCCGACCGGAGTTCAGGATCATCGAAGGCGGGCCCCGAGTAGGTGCCGGGCCGAAACATGTTCTAATCGAGCATCAAGGTCAGAGCGGTTCAGGTTTGGATCATGCAGATGATTCCCCGTATAGATTCAATTGTCGTTCGGTGATGCCCCTCAATTGTGGTATTGTTGGACTGCCTAATGTTGGTAAGTCCACGCTCTTTAATGCGCTTAGCGGTGCAGGCGCTGTTGCTGCGAATTATCCATTTTGCACCATTGACCCCAATCGCGGGATTGTGCCAGTACCAGATGAGCGACTGAACCGACTGTTTGCTACGAACTCGTCTGCCCGGGTTGTTCCCACGACGATAGAGTTTGTGGACATCGCAGGTTTAGTGGCTGGTGCCTCACGAGGAGAAGGCCTCGGGAATGCTTTTCTCGGACATATCCGGCAGGTAGATGCCATCGTGCATGTTGTGCGGTGTTTTGAGTCTGAGGGAATCACGCATGTGGCCGGTAAAGTAGACCCCGGGCGAGATATAGAAATCATCAACACAGAGCTGTTGCTGAAGGATCTGGAGACAGCGGAGCGCTTCACGGAAAAATGGCAGAAAGCAGCGAAAGGCGGGGATGCAGCGGCGGGGATGACGGCAGCATTGGGTGCGCGGCTAACGACTCATTTGGCCCAAGGGAAGGCGGCGCGGCTGCTGACAGAGCTCACCAGAGAAGAGCAGCGCTGCGTTGATGAAATGTTTTTGCTAAGCAGACGCCCTGTTCTTTATGTTGCCAATGTGGGAGAGTCGGATTTACCCGAGGGGAACGCATGGGCCAAACAGGTCCGTGACATTGCCAACAGTGAACAGGCAGAATGTTTAATTTTATGCGCAGAGTTTGAGGCGCAGTTAGCCGAGTTGGATGATGCTGAGAAAACAGCTTTCCTGGAAAGTGAAGGACTTTCGTCCGGTGGCCTGCAACGCCTGATTCAAGCGGCTTATAGGTTGCTGAATTTGATTACATTCTTTACACATGGGCCAAAAGAATCACGTGCATGGACGGTTGTGGCAGGAACCTGTGCACCCCAGGCAGGAGGCCAGATACATAGTGACTTCGAGCGCGGATTTATTCGTGCAGAAACCGTACATGTAGAGGACTTTGTTCGTGTAGGCTCAGAAGCAGCGGCTCGAACCTCCGGCATCATGCGCTCGGAAGGTAAAGAATACGTAGTTCAGGATGGTGATGTTATTCTCTTTCGATTCAACGTATAGATGGAAAACGGATTGAAAATGCAGAAAGCAGTAGTTCTTGTTTTAAGTCTGTTCATTACCGTTACGGTTTGGGCGCAGGAGGACCCCGTCGCAGATTCGCTCGCCCAGAGAGTGTTTGAGGCCGCCGGAGGACCTGATGTGTGGTCGAGGGTGCCCTATCTGGCTTTCAGTTACGGCACAGAAGTGAATCGCCTGCCCGGTCGTGTGATTCGCCATCTGTGGAATCGAAAGACAAACCAGTACCGCTTGGAAACACCAGGACCGACGGGAGAACCCTACGTTATTCTCTTTGACGTGGATACGCGACAGGGAAAGGTTTATTGGGGTGGTGCAGAGGTCGGCAATAAAGAAACGGCAACACGGGTTGCAGATGCTTTCCAGCGGTTCGTAAATGAGACATTCTGGCTTTTGACACCATTGCGGCTGTTTGATGCAGGGGTTGAACGGGCATTCCTGCCTGATTCGTCTAATGAAGTCGTGGATGTACTACGCATCCGGTTCACCTTACCGGATCGCGCACCGACAGACGAGGTGTATCTGTACGTTGCCCGCGAGACGGGGAGAATTGTTCAATGGAAGTATCGCACTCCTGCAGATGGGCCGGATGCACCACTCCGTGCATTTGAGTGGAGAGACTATACGCGTTACGTTACACCCGTTGGTGAACTGGTGCTGTCAACCCGCAAACGTGCGCTTGGGCTTCCGTATGAGGTTGTTACGCGCAGTATTCGGATGCCCCAGGAGGTTCCCGATGACTGGTTTACCACAGGAGAACCTAAACTGACGCCAGGGGCGGGGAGACAGTGATGGATTACCGGCTGTTCATCGCACGGCGGTACCTGAGCAGCCGGCAGCGTGTTCGTCTGATCACCGTGATCTCCGGTATCTCGGTCACCGGAGTGGCCGTGGGGGTTGCTGCGTTGATTGTGGTTCTCTCGGTCATGAATGGGTTCTATGATGTTGTACGTGATTTACTCGTTTCCCTGGATCCACATGTTCGTATAGTTGCCGAGGCAGGGAGCGGGTTGCGACAAGTAGAGGCAAATGGAATAGTAGATCAATCTCTGCAGCTACCCCAGGTAATAAGTGCAGAGCCCTATGTCGAAGGCAAAGCACTCCTTGTACCAACCAGTCGAACAGAAGTCAATCGTGTTGTGATCGTACGGGGAGTAATGGGAAACACGGTAAGAGAGGGCATCGTGATTGGGGAGTTCGATACCGCTGAACGAGGCTTGATTATGGGGCTCAGCCTTGGTCAGCGGCTGGGACTTTCTCCAGGGCCGGAAATCAGCCGGGTAACACTTTTTTCTGCGCAAGGATTGGGACTGATGCTTACCCGTGTGTTTTCGCCGCCGCCGATCCGCCCCTTTGATGTTCGTGGTCTGTACAAACTGGAAGAGACCTATGATAACACGCATGTGTTTATTGGGTTGGAGGAGGCCCAGCGCCTCTTTCACATGAGCGACGCAGTGACTGGAGTAGAACTGCGCCTCTCTCATCTGGAGCATGCCAGCGCAGTCAAGCGCAGCCTGGAAGCATTGTACCCGGATGAACTGAAGGTTCAAACCTGGTATGACCTTCAACAGTCCCTGTATGACGTAATGCGTCTGGAAAAATGGGGTGCATCACTCATATTGATATTAATCAGCGTGGTCGCGGCCTTCAATATTGTGGGATCACTCTCTATGGTAGTTGTTGAGAAAAGGAGGGATGTAGGGGTTTTGCAGGCGATGGGAGCATCCGCTCGTGATATCCGCCGGATTTTTTTGATACAGGGCGGGTTGATTGGTGCGCTTGGTGCTGGATCTGGGTTCGTGATCGGGTTGGGGCTTGTGCTGGTGCAGAAGTACTTTGAGCTTGTACCGTTGCAGGGAGCGGAGTCATTTGTTATTGAGACCTATCCTGTTTCTATCCAGGCTCTGGACCTGATGCTGATAGCAACCGTATCTTTTGGCCTCTGCCTGCTGGCAGCGCTGTATCCAGCGTGGCGCGCTGCCCGGATTGAACCAGCGAGGGCGGTAGCCCAGGATCGTTAGCGGGAACGTCTGGCGAACCTATACATAAAACCGGGCCGCCCAAAAGAGAAAAGGCAGTGATGGCACGAAAAGATCGTCTAACCGGCAAGGGGCCCATGTCAGGCAATAATGTCTCACATGCGCACAATAAAACGCGTCGGCGCTTTGGGGTAAACTTGCAGACCAAACGGTTCTTCCTACCGGAAGAAAAACGGTGGGTGACCTTAAGGGTCTCGGCAAGTACAATAAAAACCATCAACAAGAAAGGTGTTGAGGCGGTGTTGCGTGAAGCCCGTAAGCAGGGCATCCGCATTTAGATACAGAGATTGCGATAATGGCACGAAAAGGAAAAGATGTTCGGCTCAATGTGATCCTCCAGTGTACGGAGGCGCCAGGCACGAGCCGGTACTCCACGGTAAAGAACCGGCGCAATACGTCGGGTCGACTGGAGCTCAAGAAATACAATCCTGTGTTGCGCAAACATACGTTGCACAAAGAAATCAAGTAGGGATGGCCAAGAAGCAATCTTTCGGGGACAAGGTCCTCAAACGCCGTCAAAAGCGCGAAGTGATGGCCAAACTCATTATTGCGGAGAAAAAGCCGAACGGGAGTTTTCGCTTCAGGGAAAAAATGGTCCCTCAGCAGAACGTACAAGCGGAATTGAAAGCCGCTACCCGCTGAATGGCCCGATTCGGGGCGTAGCTCAGCCCGGTAGAGCGCTGCGTTTGGGACGCAGAAGTCGTCGGTTCAAATCCGGCCGCCCCGACTGGTGCGGATAAGTCAGTTCTATTACATACAGGCGCTCGTAGCTCAATTGGATAGAGCAGCGGACTTCTGCAAAAAAGCGGGCCGCTGGCCGGAAACGGCTGGCGTGTAAGTGGTCAAATTCGGGGAAGCCTACGGAGCTTCTGCTTACGGTAATCCCGAGCCAAGCCCCAAGAGGGAAGGTGTAGAGACTAGACGGCCACCACCTTCGTTCAGTTACTGAAAAAGGTGAAGGGATAGTCCAGGGAGTCGGGAAACCGACACAAACCTGAATCCGCAGGTTGCAGGTTCGAGTCCTGCCGGGCGTGCACACACATGGTGACGTGGCCGAGTGGCTAGGCAGAGGCCTGCAAAGCCTTGTACGGCGGTTCGAATCCGTCCGTCACCTCTCACAAAGGAGCCTGATCTCCATCAGAAAACACAAGGTCATGCTCCTCCGGTTTACGGTATTGCTCCAGATTTTCGAAGCGTGCGTAGTCCTTGATAAAGGAGAGCTTCACCGCCCCTGTCGGCCCATTCCGATGTTTGCCGACGATGATTTCCGCAACACCGTCCGTTGACTCGTTGTTCTTGTCGAGATCAATTCCGTAGTAGGATGCACGGTAGATAAACGCAACGACATCGGCATCCTGTTCTATTGCACCGCTTTCCCGCAAATCAGACAATTGTGGTCGCTTATCCTTCCTGTCTTCGGCGTTCCGGTTCAGCTGGCTGAGTGCGATCACAGGAATATCCAGCTCTTTTGCAAGCCCTTTGAGGGATCGGGAAATGTTCGCAATCTCCTGCTCACGATTGTCTTTTGATCGGCCTTGCATAAGCTGCAGGTAGTCAACCAATACAAGGCCGATATTGTGCTCGGATTTTAGACGTCGGCATTTGGCACGCAGCTCCAGCACTCCGAGGCCGGCAGTGTCATCAATAAAAATTCGTGTATGGGCAAAATTGTTTGCCGCCCGCACAATAGCATCAAAGTCGGTCTGGTGCAGCTTGCCGGTGCGTGCGTCCTGTGAGTTGACACGGGCCTCTGATGTCAGCAAACGCTGGGCCAGCTGTCGTCCACTCATCTCCATGGAGAAGATTGCACAACTCACTGGTTTTTCAGGATACATTGCTGCGTTACGTGCACAGGCTAACGCAAAGGCCGTGTTATGCACACAGACATCGGATGCCACAAAATTATGTGTTTCATCAATGGTTAGATCAAACACCGGCCGGAGGCCACGAGCTTCAATGTTCGTGATCTCGTCGTAAACGATCTGTTGATTTTTTTCACCCCATCGGCCTGACCCCATGGGGGTCACGGTCCAGGTTCCTGCCTCGTGCTGGACTCGGGCCAAAATGCCGAACCTCAGCAGCAGATGAGCCAGTTGTTGGGCGAGCCGCCGGGAGGATACATTGATCGCCTTTTTTATTGCAAGCAACTGATCAACAAAGCTCTTCAGACAGGCATGATCAAGTGCAAAGGCCCAGTCAGGCAGTTGCTGCAATCCCCGGGATTTCACAAGTGTTCCACGAGTGTCCGGCATTGGGCGCATCACGCGATGTGGGTACAGAATAGATGCAGCAAGTTGTGAGATATGAGTATCCGGAACTGTTTTGGCCCCAAATACCGGAAGCTCACTCGGAACAGCAATTGCACAGCCAGGTGCGAGTTCGTCCAAAGGCTGCCAGCCTCGGGGAGTGAGAAAGGGATGCGAGAGCGTCGTACTGACGGAGCGGCCAAGGTGAGTCGTGACCCGGTAGACGGGCTTGAGTCCATCATCTATGTACGCAGAGGGCGTAGTTATGGAAAAACGATGATCCTCCCCCAGAGTCAGTAAGCGCGCATTCTGTTGATCATACAGGTCAGTTATGCGGACCAGTCTCCCGTCAGACTGCAGGATCGGCGTGTCCGCGTCAACACATTTTCCCATAGAAGGACGTCCGGCAATGATTATCAGGTCCGAGTCCTGCCAGCCACCCGTCAACTTATCCAGTTCGCTGAAGCCGCTCGTTACACCAGTGAGCTGACCGTCATGTCCAGAGAGATTCTGGAGGTGATCAATGGTATCCCGCACAATGTCCGTAAGGTTTTTTGCCGAGCGTCGCACCTGACTCTCGGAGATTGTAAAAAGGTCTGTTTCAGTCTGGTCGAGAAGTTCGAAGGCATCGGTTGCTGGATCATATGCCTGAGTGATGCGCTTACTCATCGTTTCGATGACCTTTCGTAAAAGCGCTTTCTGGTTTAGGATACGCGCGTGATGCTCAGCATTTGCTGAAGTTGCAACGCGTTCTGTGAGCTCGTCCAGATAAGGGAATCCACCGACCATATCCAAATGTCGGGATTTCTTCAACTGCTCCGCAACCGTAATGAGGTCCGTGGGCTGTCCCTTTTCAAAAAGATCGCAGATCGCCTGATAGATCCGCGCGTGTTTGGGCAGATAAAATGAGTCCGAAGGCAGGATTGCGGATGCGATGTTTACGGCCTCAGCATCAATCAGCATTGCGCCTAGGACATACTGCTCGACATCCACTGCCTGGGGTGGAACGCGCCCCGAGTAGTCCTGCAAATTCTGGACCAGTACCGGGCCTTGAGGTCGAGAGGCTTCGTATTGCATGGTAAGGGTAAATTACTGAAGGGCCGGGCCTGTTATGTACAGTTTTTGCAATAGTTGCAGGTCTTCCCAGGCTGGCCGCTTCCAACGCTGATTACGCAGGAGGGCTGCCGGGTGGTACGTTACAAGCAGCGGGATGCCGTGATAATCGTGAACTTTTCCTCGAAGTGAACCTAATGTGCTCTTGGTGTTGAGCAATGTTTCTCCGGCAACCTTGCCTAGGCAAAGTATGAAATCGGGCTGGATAAGTGCCATCTGTTTGTATAGCACCGGTAAGTGAGCCGCTATCTCCTGTGGTTCAGGATTCCGGTTACTCGGAGGTCTGGATTTCAAAATGTTTGCAATAAAGAGCTCTTCCCGGGATAGTTGGATGGCGGCAATCATCTTATCCAGAAGTTTTCCCGCCCTGCCGACAAAAGGTCGACCTAGGCGGTCTTCGTCAGCACCAGGCGCCTCTCCCACGAGCATGATCCGTGCCTGAGCACTGCCTTCGCCAAAGACAGCACTGGTGCGCATGGCGTCAATCGGAACCAAGATAGATGTTTCCACATAATGTCGGAGATCTTCCAGGGACGAGAAAGCCCGTACGGGATGCTCCGTGGGGATCAGGTTTGTAATCTTCTGAGCAAAGCCTCTAGGAGGTTCAATCGGCACAAGAGGACCGTGCATTTCTGCCTCTGCATACAGACAGTCCCTCAGGCCGTGAAGTAACTCAACCATGTTATGCAAAAATTGTGATGCAACCCGCGAGAGTTTAACCCGCCCAAGACAAAATTCTCGAAGAAAAGGGGCGAAGTTATCCGCCATATTTCAACAGATTATGCACAATCTGCTAAAACACGATCAAGGAGAGCCGTAGCAACCTCCTCCTTCGGCATTACAGATAAAGGGTAGGAGGAGCCGTCTTTTCCCAGGAGCGTCACTCGATTGGTCCCTGTACCAAACCCGGCACCGTCCTCGGTCAGGTTATTGAGCACAATCCAGTCCAGGGTTTTTTCAACTAGCTTGCGGCGGGCATTGGTCAGATCGTTTTCGGTTTCCATGGCGAACCCTACCAGGGTTTGATGTTCCTGGCGATGCTTTCCGAGTTCTGCGAGGATGTCGGTGGTGCGGCGCAGTTTGAGTACGAGTTGGTCGGCCTCTTTCTTAATCTTTGAGGTATGAAATTCAGCGGGCGTATAATCTGCTACAGCAGCGGCCATAAATACAAAGTCCGCGCTCTGATGAACCAGAACGGCTTCGAGCATCTCCGCACTTGTGAGAACATCAACCCGGTGGACACGGTCTGGTGTCTTGAGCAAAGTCGGACCTGTGACCAGCGTAACACGGGCTCCGCGTCTGGCGAGATCTTTGGCAAGCGTGAATCCCATGGTCCCGGTCGAATGGTTGGAGACAACCCGGACAGGGTCTATTGGCTCATAGGTAGGCCCGGCAGTAACCAGAGCATGCTTGCCACGAAGTTCTCCGGGCAGGAGTTCAGCAAGACGTTCAAGGATATCCTCTACATCGGGGAGGCGCCCGATCCCCACGAGGCCACTGGCCAACTCCCCGTAGCCAGGTTCCAACACCTTATAACCTAGTTCCTGTAGGGCGAGAATGTTTGTTTTTACGGCAGGATGCAGGTACATATCATGATCCATTGCCGGGCACACAAGAACAGGGCAGCGAGCGGCCAATGCGGTTGCAGTCAGCATGTTGTCTGCAAACCCGTGAACCAGCTTTGCCACAGTTTGCGCAGTGGCCGGAGCGATAAGGAAAAGGTCTGCCCAATGCCCTAAGGTTATATGTTTGGTCCAGGCATCCTCGTCTCCACTGTCGGTGAGTTCTGTAAGCACGCGGTGGCCTGAAAGGGTCGACAGGGTTGTTTTTGTGATAAACTGAGCAGCATCCCGGGTTGTGATAACCTGCACTTCAGCACCAAGTTTACGTAAGGCCCGGGTGATCTCAGCGGCTTTGTACGCCGCGATGCTACCGCTCACCCCCAGGAGGAGGCGCTTACCCTGCAAGTCACCAATTCGACTGGACTCACTCATTGTTGGAGGTACGACTCAATCAGGGAAATAGCCTCAGTAGCAGCCTCATCAAGAGAATCGTTTACAACAAGGGCATCGAACTGATCCGCATAAGCGAGTTCGGTCTTGGCTCTCTGGAGGCGTGTGAGCAGGGTTTTGTCCGTTTCTGTCCCCCGGTCACGCAGACGTCTTTCCAGTTCAGCTTCAGAGGGAGGGGCTACGAAGATGAAAAAACCTCCGATGGAGGAGCGGACATTCGCGGCCCCCTTAACGTCGATATCCAGGAGGACCGGCCCCCCGACTTCTTTTGAGTTGAAATGTGGAGTACCGTAGAAACAGCCGGGGTAGACCTCCTCGTACTCGAGGAGTGCACCCTCCGTGAGGAGACGCTCAAACTCAGGTAATGAGACAAAGAAATAATCCTTGCCGTGCTTCTCATAAGGCCTCGGGGAACGCGTCGTCACCGAGACGGCCAGGTGCATACTGGGAAATGCATCCAGGACCCGCTGGGCAATGCTGGACTTTCCAGCACCGCTCGGAGCAGTCAGGCCAACAATTTTTTGACGGCTCATGGGCAGAAATGTCTTGTGGCCGGAGGTGAACAGCTTGATCCCCGGTTCACGTGGTTGGGAAGCTCCCAACCATGTACTTCGTTACCCAATCAGGCAAGCCCAGCATGGGGGTTCCAAGGGGCAGAGAACAGTGTCTGTTGTATATGCCTGCATGGTTTGCGGAGAGGGAGGGATTCGAACCCTCGGTACCCGGTTAGGGTACACTCGCTTTCCAGGCGAGCCCGTTAGGCCGCTCCGGCACCTCTCCTATACTTCCATAATTTCCTTCTCCTTTTGACGAAGAAATTTGTCGATCGCTGACACGAAACGGTCTGTTTCCTTTTGCAGTCGCTCTTCGGCCAGGTATCGCATGTCCTCCGAAAGGTGTTCTTCCTCCTGAGTGGTCTTTAACTCGTCCTTGGTGCTGCGTCGGATATTGCGGATGGCTATCTTTGACCGCTCACCGATCTGCCGTACCCGCTTGCAGAGTTCTCTCCGACGCTCTTCCGTCAGAGGAGGAACCGGTACCCGGATGATCACGCCGTCATTGGAGGGGTTCAGTCCCAGATTGGCGGACATTATCGCTTTCTCAATGGCGTCAATAGAGGACTTATCCCATGGTGACACAACCAGAAGATCCGGCTGTGGCGCGTTTATGGAGGACAATTGATTCAGGGGGGAAACACTGCCATAGAATTCAACCCTGACATTCTGCAGCATAGCAGGGGCCGCTCGACCCGCCCGGACAGCTCGCAACTCTTTGCCTAGATGTTGCATTGAGCGCTCCATATGGTCTACAGCATCTGACAGTATTAATTCCAGTAATTCGTCTAACATGGTGATGGCAAGGCAGGCTACTCCCAATGTACGTAAGAGCCCACTTTCGTTCCGCGAACAATTCGCTGTATATTTCCCGGTTCATTCACGTTGCAGATTACGATGGGCATCTTGGATTCCTCGCACAACGTAAAGGCGGTCTTATCCATAACTTTCAGTCCCCGGCGAATGACCTCATGGCCGGCAATCGTAGCATAGTGTTTTGCGGTCTTGTGTTGCTCTGGATCAGCCGAATAGATTCCGCTCACTCGAGTAGCCTTGATGAGCACATCCGCGCCAATCTCCAAAGCTCTGAGTGCAGCAGCAGTGTCCGTAGTAAAGTACGGGTTGCCGGTTCCCCCGCCAAAAATGACCACACGTCCCTTTTCGAGGTGGCGTATAGCTCGTCGACGAATGAATGACTCGGCAATTTCTTCCATCTTGATGCTTGACTGCAGCCGTGTCTGGACACCCAGCTGTTCCAAGGCATCCTGAAGGGCCATGGCATTGATCATGGTGGCCAACATGCCCATATAATCACCATGCGCCCGGGTCATATTCCGGGTAGCAGCTGAAACCCCTCGGAATATGTTGCCTCCGCCAATTACAATGGCCAGTTCTACACCGGTTTCTGCTACAGCACGCAACTCTCCGACCCAGGCTGTAAGCACCTTGTCGTCGATACCAAAAGAAAGCCCTCCCTGCAGTGCTTCGCCACTGAGCTTCACAAGCACGCGCTTGTAGACAGATTTTTGAGGTACAGGATTCGGCATAGTCGTGACCGCATGCGGGGTCACTCACCCAGTGCACAGCGCACAAATTCACCAACGTTTGCTCCGGCCTTTTTCAGCACATCCCGAACGCGCAGCGAGGCATCTTTAACAAAAGGCTGCTCCACCAGGACATTGTCCTTGAAGAAGCGCTCCAGCTTACCTCTGGCAATCCGGTCCAGGAGGTTCTCCGGCTTGCCTTCAAGCCTTGCTGCTTCTTTACCGATCTCGAACTCTTTGTCCTGAATGGTCTGGGGCACGTTCTTGCGGTGCGCGGCAAGCGGGTTTAATGCAGCAATCTGCATAGCGACGTTTCGTCCTGTTTCCTCGAGCGAACCGGTACCTGAGAGTGTGACTAACACGCCCAGGCGGGAGCCGGGATGGATATAGTCGATCACTTGACCCTCCTGAACAGAGAGGAGCGAAAAACGCCGAATCCCCAGTTTCTCACCAATCTTGCCGGTAAGATCTGTCAAGGCTTCGCCAACCGTACGACCATTCCTGAAGGGCAAAGCCAGCAACGCATCCAGGTCAGCGGGGCGTGATGAGAGAATAAGATCTGCCACCGCATTTGCGAAAGCATCAAACTCATCATTGCGAGCGACAAAGTCGGTTTCGCAGTTGACCTCAACGATGATTCCGGTGTGACCGGAATCGGAGATGCGGGTTAGAATGAGTCCTTGGAGTGCTTCGCGGTCCGCACGCTTTGCAGCAACACGCTGCCCCTTTTTACGCAAAAGGTCTACGGCAGCATCAAGGTCGCCACCTGCTTCACCGAGAGCCCGCTTGCAGTCCATCATCCCTGCACCGGTCATGTCGCGGAGTCGCTTGACATCCTTTGCTGAAATAGAGACCTGAGTCATTGGTTGTAGTCTTGTTGTTGCTAAAATCTTAGCAGGTTGCCAAAGTAGGAGATCATTAAGCCAAAGCATTCATGCCGGAGCAGCAAACGACATGCTCCGGGTACAATCACTGTCACACAGTTTCGCACGGAGTTTTGAGTAGGCCGCCAGTCTGTGGCATAGTTGATTTTTGCAGGCTTGTAGGAGTTAAATCCGTTTATGTATTTTTGAACAGTTTCTGCCGGATACCCAGGCAGGACTAGAGTTCAGATTATTTACGTGGCCTTTTCTTTCCTCGTCCCTCCTGACGCTTTTCCTGTTCCGCTTTTTTGTTGGCGGCGTTGATCTCCGCCTGTTTTCGTCCCTCATTTACGGCTTGGGCAATCGTATGCGAAATGATCTGGATGGACTTAAAAGCATCGTCATTGCAGGGAATGACGTAATTCACCAGATCGGGGTTGCAGTTGGTATCGACCATGGCTATTACCGGGATACCAAGTTTACGTGCCTCGTTGACTGCGATGCGTTCCCGGCGCATATCCACGACGAAGAGGCACCCCGGAGTTCGGGGCATTTCAGCGATACCGCCGAGGTTTCGCTGAAGCTTCTCCAGTTCCCTGGATTTCATCAGGCGTTCTTTCTTTTTGAGTTGATCCAACGTTCCGTCTTTGCCCATCTTGGCCAGACTCTCCATACGACGGATACTGTTCCGGATCGTCTGAAAATTGGTCAATGTTCCTCCGAGCCAGCGTTCCACAACAAAGGGAGATTTGCAGGACTCTGCGGCTTCCCGGACGGTTTGCTTTGCCTGTTTTTTTGTTCCGACGAAAAGCACAGATTTACCCTGCCGGGCAAAGCGTGTCGCCGTATCAGCTGCCCGGGAGAGCAGGTTTTGGGTCTGTAACAGGTCGATGATGTGGATTCCATTGCGCTGCATGAAGATGTAGCTACGCATCTTGGGATTCCACCGACTGGTTAGGTGGCCGAAGTGTGTTCCAGCCTTTAGAAGATCTTCTACAGAAACCCGGTGTTGGGTTGAACCGTGATCGGTTACGGGATTGCTCATATTTTTGGGGATTGGGTTAGACCACCAGGATCATCACTTGCAGGGCCAACCGGGGAGGCACCCAGCCGTGCATCAGAGCCTGTGCGGGATTGTTGGTTATCGTTTAGAGAATTGGAAGCGTTTACGGGCTTTGGGTTGTCCGTACTTCTTGCGTTCCACCATTCTGGGATCGCGTGTCAGAAATCCGGCCTCTCGAAGAGCTTTCCGGCGTTCCTCATCGGCCTGGACAAGCGCGCGCGATGCACCAAGACGGATCGCTTCGGACTGTCCGGTAAGTCCGCCACCTCTTACGTTGACCACCAGGTCATACATTCCTGAGGTTTCGGTGACGTCGAAGGGAGACAGGAGTACACGTCTTCTGGTCTCCATCTTGAAGTACTCGTCGAGCGGGCGGCGATTGACAATCACACGACCGGAGCCTGGGCGCATATAAACGCGGGCCGTTGAGGTTTTTCGACGGCCGATAGCGACAAACTCGGTAAGGTTGGCCATTAACGGATCAACTCGGATTTATTTGGGATTAGCAGGGTAATTCTTCGGGATTCTGTGCGCCGTGGGGATGGTCTGCACTCGCGTATACCTTGAGCTTGGTCAACATTTGCCTGCCTAGCACACCTTTCGGCAGCATACCTTTGACAGCATGGCGTAAGAGGTGTTCTGGCTTTTTCGCACGCACGGCACGTGCTGTGCGTGATTTCAAGCCGCCCGGATAGCCGCTGTAACTGTAGTAGAGCTTCGCATCCTCTTTGTTACCGGTAAAGCGGACTTTGTCTGCATTGACAATAATCACGTAGTCCCCAGTATCTACATGGGGGGTGAAGATCGGCTTATGTTTGCCTCGCAAAATGGTTGCCACCCGTGAGGCCAGACGTCCCACTATGGCTTGTTCTGCGTCAATGACATACCACTTCCGCTGCACCTCCTGGGCGTTGGCGCTATGTGTTTTGTAGCTTTGAATCTCCATTCCTTTGCAGTCTTGGGCGCATTTCTAGCGTAGCAGAGTGGTACGCCGAATGCAACAGCAAAGTTCACTTCAGAAATTTAGGACTAGAAGGTGTTGAGCATGACCGGCATAATCAACATCGTGTACTCAAAAGATTCTTCCTGTTCCACGGGTGTGATGAGTGCAGCGCGGTTTGGTGTGCCCAATGCAAGATTAATGTCTTCCGCATGGACATACCTCAGGGCCTCCTGGAGATAGGTCGCATTAAATCCAATCTGCATGTGGTCTCCAAGATACTCACAGGGGATCGTCTCACGTCCCTTGCTGGATCGCTCAGGGTCATGAGCGCTGACCTTGACCTCCGCCTCTTTGCAGTCCAGGACGACCTGGTGTGATGCGCGCGAGGCAAAGATGTTTACTCGACGCACACTGTTGTACAGATCGTCCTTGCGCAGGAGGACCACTTTATCATTGTTTGATGGGATCACGCGCCGGTAATTTGGGAACTTGGCGTCAAGAAGAGTGCTGACCAGATGGGTGGAACCAAAAGAGAAACTGATGCTGTTCTTACTGATCTGTATGGTGCACTCGTCCGCGCCGGCAATACGGGTTGCTTGTTGGAACACCCTGAGTGGTATGAGCGCGCTCGTATTTGTGTCATTATCAAACCCCTTCAGAGCACACATTGCCAGCCGATGGCCGTCAGAGGTAATGGCTCGTACAATATCTTTTTCGATTTCTAGGAAAAATCCCATCATGCCGGGCCTGGACGTATCCTTACTCGCGGCGAAGCCCACCAAGTCCCAAGCCTGCTTCAAGCGCTTCCGCTCAATCTTCACGGGTTCTCCATCTGTAATCAGAGGGAAGTCAGGGAACAGTGTGCCTTTGTGGCCCATCCAGACATATTTGCCGTTTTTGTGTTCGAGAACGAGGCTGTAGTCTTGCCGAGCTTCAAAAGTGATCGGCACATCTGGCAGAGCTCGACAAGCTTCAAGGAGACGTTTGGCGGGTACGGCGATCTGGTCAAGCTCCTCATCCGGTTCGCTGGAAAAGTCAATCGGAATGCTATGCCGAATGGAAAATCCAAGATCGGAGTCCATAGCCCTCAACCGGAGAGCATCTCCCTGTCGATGTAAGTGAATGCAATTCCAGATATCCGCTTTAGGTTTGCTTGGCAAGGCACCACTAACGATGTCCAGAGCGTTGGAAAGATCGTTGCTGTTGATGGAGAATTTCATGGGGAGAGCAGAGCGTCCCTGCGTTAAGTCAGGAGAGTAACTTTACGTCGGATATCAGCTACACGGTTACGGTAATTAATGTCCGTTTCGATGAGGTTGTTGACACTTTTCACAGCATGAACAACGGTTGAGTGGTCGCGACCTCCAAACTGGAGACCGATTGCTTTGTGGGTATAGTCCAGTTCACGACAAAAATACATAGCCAATTGTCGTACCTGTACAATTTCCCGCTTTTTTGTTTTTTCATGCAGACGGCTTTGGTCAATACCGAAATAGTCGCAAACCAGCCGCTGGACCCTGTCTATGGATAGTATGGCATGCGGTCGCCTGATGAAATCCTTCAGAGCAATTTTTGCCAGGGATTCGTCAATCGCCTGTGTTGTATAGGTTGCCTGTGCCAGTAGACGCACAAGTGCTCCCTCAAGTTCACGAATATTTTTTGTAATGTTCTGGGCAATGTAGTCAACTACCCCAGGAGGCAGGTCCAAGCCAATCTCATCAGCCTTCCGGATCAAAATAGCCGTACGGGTCTCGAGGTCCGGTGGTTGAAGGTCTGCTTGGAGACCCCAGCAAAAACGAGAGAGTAACCGCTCCTCAATCCCCTCGATTTCTTTTGGAGGTCGATCTGCACTAAGTACGATCTGGTTGCCATTCTGCTGCAATTCGTTGAAAACACAAAAGAACTCTTCCTGTGTTTTTTCCTTCCCGCCGAAGAACTGGACATCGTCGATAATGAGGACGTCTATTTTTCGATAGTATCTGGAGAATTTCTGAACTTTTTTTTCCTGAATTGCCTGTACAAACTCGTTTGTGAACCGCTCACTCGAAACGTAGAGAACACTCTTGTCCGATCGCCAGTTTTGGATGTGGTTCCCGATGGCGTGTATGAGATGCGTTTTTCCCAGTCCAACGCCGCCGTAAACGAGAAACGGGTTATAGGCGGTACCACCAGGCAAGTCAGCAATA
Source organism: Rhodothermaceae bacterium bin80 (assembly GCA_002238805.1). Taxonomy (GTDB): domain Bacteria; phylum Bacteroidota; class Rhodothermia; order Rhodothermales; family Bin80; genus Bin80. The sequence goes on from MPNB01000001.1 coordinate 133,332, forward strand.
GCCCGGGCAGCGCTGTAGGCCAACTGGTTGCAATCACCAACGACAAACTTGTCGAAAGTATGACTTTCCATCAGGTGGCTTTTTACAACAGGTTGGGCAGTCGTCTCGGGCTGAAACGCAGGCGTACGGTGAGCGACGCTGTCGGAGGCAGGTACCTGATAAGTACTCTGGGTTTGACGGGGCCCTATGTCCTCCTGTACGACGACAACCTCGTAATACAGGCGGTTTTTCTCGCCAAGTACACGGGTTAGGGTTGTCCGGAGGAGCAGATTGTATTGTCCCTCAAGGTACTCGTAGTGAAATGGGCCGGGTACCCGGAGGGTAAGCTTTGAGATACCATCATCCTGAGCCAAGGCCACAGCTTCCAAGGGGGTGAACCAAGTCTGGAAGCATTGAGGGCTTACGTTGTCTCGGATCACTTCGAGACACGCTTCCCAAGCAGATTCTGCGGTAGGCATTCAGGATGAGGATTGAACAAAACGCAACAGATGACTCAAAGATAGTGCAATTGTACGATTGCGCAGACTGCGAGACCAATAAAGGTAAGGGCTTTGCGAAAACAAGTTGACAGAGTTATCCACAATTTATCCCCAAAAATTTGCCGAAAAACACCAACACCATTATTCTTGATAGATTATTAATAATTGTCTATAAACGTGGGAACCACCGGCTAAAGCGTGTATTTTGGCCCAAATGCCTGAAAAGCTTTGTTTCAGTTTGAGGTTTGATCATTAGTTTCTCGGAAAAAGTTGCAAGTTATCCACATAAAAGGTCACCACAAGTCAGGTTTACGGAGATAACATTGGCCATCTGCAATAAATATCCACAAAACTGTCAGTGAAACACAAGGAACAGAGATTGGGAAACCTGCAGGGCTATTGTCAGGTTTACACCTGCTATCCTTTAATGAGACCATGTTGAAGGTTGATTTAACTGCACCCCAAGGGGGGCTATTTGAACTTGTTGCTTCGGACTTGGATCTGGATCCAGCGATATTTTCCAAAATTCAGGTGAACTTGGAATTTAAGCAGTCGGAGGACACCCTTCGTGTGATCATAGGGGTTCAGTCGGATGCTCTCCTGGAATGTGATCGTACGCTGCAGGAGTTCGTAATGCCCATCAGCAATACTCATGAACTGCTCCTCCTGACGCGTGGTCAAGAGCCGGATGCGGATGGCACGACGGAGCAGATTGAACTGGAGCCCCGACAGCGGGTGTTGGATTTAACCAGTATAGCTCGTGATGCGTTGATGCTGGCCATCCCCGTCAGGAAGGTGGCACCAGAGGCGGAGGAATTACAAATACAAACAAGTTTTGGTGCTCCCGCAGAGGAAGCTGATCATCGTTGGTCAGCTTTACTTGCCATGCGAGAGGAGCATGCTCACAAATATTAGACAATGGCCAATCCCAGAAGAAAAAACTCAAAGGCACGCACACGCAAGCGCAGGGCGGTATACTACGGGGGTATTGATAACCCCACCACGACGGAATGCGAGCAGTGTGGCAGCGTAAAGTTGAGACATCGTATTTGTCCAAATTGCGGAACCTATCGCGGTCGCCAGATCATAGAACCGGCAGACGACGTATAGAGGGTTACGTGCTTGTCCACGACACTGGGTTGAAGATATATGGCGATTCGTGTAGCAGTCGACGCAATGGGCGGGGATCGTGCACCAGCGGTGATTGTTGAGGGTGTTACGCGGGCCGTTGCAGCCTCGGAGGGGAAGTTGCAGGTGCAGCTCTACGGCCCTGAAGAGGTGATTGGGCCGGTGTTCAATCTCTGGGGAGCCCCACCTGGAGTCAGCATTGTTCACGCCCCCGAGGTCATCGGAATGGGTGACTCTCCGGTTTCAGCCGTTCGTACGAAGCCACGCTCATCCATTCACCTTGGGCTCATGAGCTACAAGGAGGGTCGCTCTGACGCGTTCCTAAGTGCAGGCAATACCGGGGCCATCGGAGCCGCGTCTCTTTTTGTGCTGGGACGTCTGCCAGGTGTGTTTCGGCCGTCCATTCCCACGCTCTACCCAACTACCAGTGGCGTTTGTACCATTCTGGATGTTGGGTCCAATATGGACAGTCGCCCGGAACATCTGCTGCAGTTTGCCAAAATGGGATCGGCTTACGCCGGGGTTATGATGGATATTGCCCGGCCGCGAATAGGTCTGTTGAGCGTGGGCGAAGAGCCGGCCAAAGGCAATGAGTTGGTCAGAACCACCCACGAACTATTGGTTAATGCCGTAGATTTGAACTTTATCGGTAACATTGAGGGGCGGGATATTCTACACAAGAAAGCAGATGTCATTGTATGTGACGGGTTTGTCGGCAATATTGTCCTCAAGTTGAGTGAGAGCATCAAAACGGCAGTTCCAGAAATGATCTGGCAGGACCTGCAACCGTTAAACCCGGAGACAGACGTCATCGAAACACTAAAAAAAGCTATTTCTGGACTCAAACGTCGCTTTGATCCTGAGCACTATGGAGGTGGAAGCCCATTGTTGGGTGTGGAAGGTGAAGTATTTATTCTGCACGGGGACACGACAGCCGGCGCAGTGGAGCAGTGTGTGCTCAGGGCTGCACAGGCCGCAAGAGCCAATCTGACCAATGCGGTCCGAAAAGCTCTGGCTCCCTGATAAACCTTTTCCGAGCATGAGCCATGTAACACGTGCAGCAATCACGGCTGTCGGTCACTATGTGCCAGAAACCCGGTTGACTAATAAGGATCTGAGCCAAATGGTGGATACCAATGACCGATGGATCAGGTCAAGAACAGGTATCGAGGAGCGTCGCATACTCAAGGAAAAGGGTAAAGGGACCTCCCACATGGCGGCCCGCGCCGGGCGAGAGGTTTTGCTAAAACGGGGCATTGCGCCCGAAGAGTTGGATGTGATTATTGTTGCTACTGTGACACCGGATATGTCGTTTCCGGCGACCGCCTGCCTAGTTCAGGCCGAGCTCGGCGCGACCGGAGCCTGGGGGTTTGATTTGTCTGCTGCATGCAGCGGGTTTCTTTTTGCGCTTAATACGGGAGCTGGACTGATCGAGAGTGGCCGGGCAGCAAAGGTATTGGTGATTGGTTCGGACAAGATGAGTGGGATCACCGACTACACTGATCGCAAGACATGTGTGCTCTTTGGTGATGGTGCGGCCGGTGTGTTGCTGGAAGCAGACAATGAAGGGTATGGTCTCATAGATTCCGAATTGAATGTTGACGGTAGGGGTTGGGAGGCGTTATGCATGTTGGGGGGGGGTAGTCTTAATCCGACCACCCATGACACGGTGGACCGGAAGATGCACTACCTCCATCAGGATGGACGAACGGTCTTCAAGGTCGCGGTTAAGGGCATGGCTGATGTAGCCGTAGAGATTATGGAGCGCAACAATCTCACAGGCGACGATGTGCGATATTTGGTCCCCCATCAGGCAAATCAGCGCATCATTGGTGCAGTAGCCCGCCGCATGGGGCTTGGCCTTGATCGTGTGATGCTTAATATCTCAAAGTACGGCAACACGACAGCAGCAACTATCCCCTTGTGTCTACATGACTGGGAGCATGAACTCAGAAAAGGAGATCGGATCGTGATTGCTGCTTTCGGTGGCGGTTTTACCTGGGGAGCAACCTATCTGCGCTGGGCTTACGATGCAGTTCCTGCTAGAGTCTGCTCAAAGTGCTGATAAATAAAACCCGGAAATAGCGGAGGTCGATGGCTGAGAAAAAAATTGCTACACTGTTCCCTGGACAAGGATCGCAGGTTGTTGGTATGGGCTTGGACCTATTTGAAACGATCCCAGAGTCCAGGATCGTTTTTGAGACTGCGAACGATGTGCTGGGTTTTTCGCTCACGGATTACTGTTTTGGGAGCAATGATGAGGATGGTGCACAGGCGCTTGAGAAGTTGACGCATACGGCAATCTGTCAACCGGCACTCTACACACACTCCATAGCGATACTGGCGGCCTTGAGGCTGTCACCGGACCTAGTGGCGGGGCATAGCGTGGGAGAGTACAGTGCATTGCACGCATGCGGGGCCCTTTCGTTTGAAGATGGTCTGCGTTTGGTACGTCGCAGGGGAGAGCTTATGGCTATGGCTGGTCAGGGGCGTCCCGCGGGCATGACCGCAGTCATTGGTTTGTCGGCCGAGGCAGTGGAGTCCGCATGTGAAGAGGTCAGTACCAGTGAAAGTATAGTTGTGTGTGCGAATTACAATGCACCGGGACAGGTGGTTATTTCCGGTGATGAAGGGGCATTGCGGTTGGCGGAGAGCGCATTAAAGAGTGCAGGAGCACGGAAGCTGGTGCAATTGCCGGTGAGCGGAGCCTTTCATTCCCCATTGGTTTCGGCAGCACGGGAGGCTTTGGCACAGGAGTTGGCCAATGTGACGCTCAAGCCGCCGGTGTGTCCGATATATCTTAATGTGACGGCGCAGCCAGCTCGGGATCCGGAACATATCCGAGCCCGCATGCTTGAGCAGCTTACCAGTCCAGTAAGGTGGTTTCAGTCACTTCAGAATATGCCGGAAGACCTGCATTTTATAGAAGTGGGGCCTAGGCGTGTTCTGAGTGGTCTGGTGCGACGCACGCTGGGACGGAAGGTAAAAGCCACTTCCATTGGTACGGCCAAAGCCGTTGCCACGTTTGTGTCTGGGTGATCATAGCAACAAGTCATGGAATTCAAAGAGTCCAGAGTTCTCGTAACTGGAGGAACCCGCGGCATCGGCCGCGCAATTGTTGAGGCGTTTGCAGGCCAAGGCGCACGGGTTGCCTTTACCTATCGAAGCAGTGTGGCCGTTGCTGAAGAGCTTAAAGAAGCCATTGGGGGGCTTGCCTTCCAGTGTGACGCTGCGGACTTTGAGAGTGCGGAGCGGGCAGTGGCAAAGGTGGTAGAGGCGTGGGGGGGCGTGGATATTCTGGTTAACAATGCGGGCATCAACCGGGACAATCTGCTTATGCGTATGAGTGAGTCGGACTGGGATGCCGTTATTAGTGCAAACCTCAAAAGCGTTTTTAATTACAGCAAGGCGGTTTATCGGACCATGATGCGTCAGCGTTATGGGCGAATTATCAATATTTCATCAATCATTGGACTTACAGGAAACCCAGGTCAGGCGAACTATGCAGCTTCCAAGGCGGGGATTATCGGTATTTCGAAGAGTTTGGCCAAGGAACTTGCCGCGCGTGGAGTTACGGTGAATGTTGTTGCTCCAGGGTATGTGGAAACAGATATGACGGGGGGACTCAACGCGAAGGTGAAAGAGAAAATGCTTAGTACGATTCCCGTTCGTCGAACTGCCGTGTCTGAAGAAATTGCAGCTCCGGTATTATTTCTGGCCTCCAAGGAGGCAGCATACATAACTGGCCAAGTTCTTAGTGTTGACGGCGGTTTAGCCATGTAGCTTGTGACAAAACCTTTTACTACACATCTTGATTTCACTTCGCGGGCCCAGGAAGCCAGCAGGGAATCCGCTGCAGAGCGCGCCTTTGACACAGTGGATCCAGAGGTTGAGGAGTCGACGGTCGACTCTCTTGGTCAATGGGCTCGTGCTGCGTTCGAGAAAAGCAATTGGCCTGGTCTGATGCCCGTACAGGCATGTGCGATTCCGCACATGGTTAGGGGCAGGGATTTGATTGTACAATCTCGGACCGGATCCGGGAAGACAGGGGCGTTCCTTTTGCCCATGTTTGACAAACTGGATCCGTCAGCGCGTGGTGCGCAGGCACTTGTGCTTGCGCCGACGAGAGAGCTGGCAGGTCAGATATATGATGAGTTCAAGCGACTGAATCCATTTCCGGGGAAGCTCAAAGCTACCCTGGTTTACGGGGGCGTGAAGTATCAACCCCAGACGAAAGGGCTTACGGCAGGATGTCAGGTTGTAATTGGTACGCCGGGACGGATTCTGGATCACCTGCAGCGCCGAACATTCACATTGACTAAACTGCGTCTGTTTGTTCTTGATGAGGCCGACGAGATGTTGTCCATGGGCTTCTATCCGGCTATGGTGGCCCTGAAGTCGTATCTGCCTGGTAAACGGCATACATGCATGTTCAGTGCAACGATGCCTCCGAAAGTGCGACTGTTGGGGAGGGAGTTTTTGGAGAATGCTCAGTTTCTCGGGCTCAGTGCTGATGGAGTCGGTGTGGTGACGATTGATCATCGTTACTATAAGATCAACAACTCAATGGATCGGGCGCGCGCGTTGGCTAGTCTGATAGAGTTCGAGAACCCGGATTCAGCAATAATTTTTTCAAATACGCGGCGCGAGGTGTCTTTTCTGACGGATTTTCTCTGCAATTATGGTTTTAGTGCTGCAGCAATCAGCGGGGACTATAGTCAGCGTGCGCGGGAAAAGGCTATGAATCGGTTACGAAGGGGCCAAATCCGCCTTCTGGTTGCTACCGATGTGGCGGCAAGGGGTATAGATATTTCGGAACTGAGTCACGTGTTTCAGGCTGAGGTGCCGCTTGAGGCACAATTATATATTCATCGCACGGGCAGAACTGCTCGAGCCGGAAAGGCTGGTGTAGCCGTTACGCTTGCAACTTGGGAAGAAGAAGCTCGACTAAAGGCCCTTGCTCATCGATTTGATATCAACATGGAAAAAAGAGAGTTGCCGAGTCCCGAAGAGATCGCTGTGCGCACAACACAGCGCGTAACGGTCGTTCTTGAAGAACAATTCCGTACCAAGACCAATCTGGAACGCGAGCGTCTGGCACGATTCATTCCAATGGCCAAGGCATTGGCAGAAGAAGAGCCAGAGCTTATGGCTATGCTCATTGATGAACTGAACCAGCGGAGAATGCAACCTGATCGGGAGGAGAGGGGGCGAGACCGCAACCCGAAAAAGAGGCCACGGCATAGTTGATGGTGCTGATTTCTTTCGCAGGGAAGCCTCCATGCATCTTTGTCATGGTAGTGCATTTTTTCATAACAACCCCTTCTTGTTAGTGCGCAAGCGTGTCTGGGGCTGATTTTTTATGCCAGAGATACGCGACGCAGGTGTCTGGTTCACGGCAGAAGTCTTGGACAGGCGTGCAATGCGGCCTCTGTCCCGACTGGGCAGAGAACAAGGAGCAGTGTATTGGGTAAAGATGTGGGCGGTGAGGGATTCGAACCCCCGACCTCCTGCTTGTAAGGCAGGCGCTCTAAACCAACTGAGCTAACCGCCCGGTGGAGCGGGAAACGGGAATCGAACCCGCGACCTTCAGCTTGGGAAGCTGACGCTCTACCGATTGAGCTATTCCCGCAGGAAAAAGAAGCAAAACACACACTAAGGACGTTAAAGATAACGTCGGGCAGCTAGTATAGCAAAAAAACCCTATACTGGGAGGCTTCAGCTGAAGCGAAATGCACGGCATAAGGTTCCACAATTCAAAAATAGTAGCGCTTCATGAAACGCACCTACCAGCCAAGTCGGCGAAAGCGTCGCAATAAGCACGGCTTTCGCTCAAGGATGGCAGATAAGGACGGCCGCAATGTGCTGGCGAGACGTCGCCGGAAGGGACGCAAGAGCCTCTCGGTGAGCGATCGTTATGTTGGTAAGTAATTTATGGGAACGGCGCCTGTGCAGCGGTTTCCGCGTTCGATGCGCTTAAAGCGTCGTCGGCTGATCAAATCGCTTTTTGACCGGTCAAATCCAGACGTGGAGTCTGTAGTAACAGGAAATGTCCGGATCTTGTATCGTTTTGTTCCTCGTTCCGCAACGGGGACGGTCATGCCGGTGCAGGTTGGATTTGCACCCGGCCGGTGCAGGAATGCTGTTCAGCGTAATCGACTGAGACGATGCATGCGCGAAGTCTGGCGAACGCATCAATATCTGATAGACACCCAATCTTTTCCTTCGGCGGAGTCGTTAATACTAATGATCCTTGTGCGCAGCCCTAAACAAGTCGAAAAACTGTCAAAAGATATAGTGCAGGCAATGCGCAGCCTGGGCATTAAACTAAATAACTACCAGGAGGGGTAACGAGTGGACCGTAATACGATTATTGCCATCATCATGATCACGGCTATTATGGCCGTGTGGATGATTATGATGCCCCCACCGCAGGCCCCAGAGCCTGTGGTTGAAGAGGAGCAGGTTGCATCAGATTCGATAGACTCGACTAACGCGGCAGACTTGCCGGAATCTGCCTCTGCACCTGTACAGGAGCAGGATGTGCAGGAGACCATACCTGTGCACACCGCACGTGAAATTGTAGTGGACACGGACTTGTATACCGCACGACTTTCAGACTTGGGGGCAACCCTCATAGGCTTCGAGCTGAAAGAGTTTCTGCAGTTTGATCAAGTGAGACAGGTTCAACTGGTTGACAGTGCGAGCCGAGGCGCCATCGGGGTTGAGTTTCAATCTCCTGGATCGCGGAATATTTACACACGGGATTTGCTGTTCGTGCAGCGTGACTCAATGGACGTGATCAATGCTACGACAGCGCCGGCCACGGTGGTGTTTGAAGCCGGTATTGGTGATGGCAGCCTGCAGTTCTCCTATACATTTTCTCCGGGTGATTACGAAGTTGGTCTGGAAGTGACCCACATCAACCCGGCGGGTTTTCAGACCTCAGAGGGGTATGAGCTTGTATGGTATGGTGGTATTCCATTTAGTGAAGATGAGCACAACCGGAAAGAAGAAATAACCAAAGTTGGTGCATATGCACGGAGCGGCAATGATGTAGAAGGGATCACGCTGCAGGGGGATGAATGGGCGGAGCGAGTTCTGCGGGGTAGCGTGTCCTGGGTGGGGGTCAAGAATAAATATTTTGGTGCGGTGGTTGTGACGGACAGGCCTGCTCTCGAGGCTGTTCTTGAGGGCGAGCGCATCGGAGATACAGAAGATCCGACGGTAGCGGTCAATTTCGAGGCTGCTCTGTTCATGGGGCCTCCCAGCGATACACCCGACACGTTTCGACTGTATCTGGGTCCACTTGAGTATGGCAAAATCAAGCGCTATGAAGGCGCATACGGGATCGTGGACTATGGCTGGGACATGTTCGAGTGGATGACGCGTCCGCTTGCAGTAGCTGTATTTATTCCTGTATTCTCCTTTCTGAGCAGCCTCATCCCCAATTATGGCCTGGTAATCATTCTTTTTTGTCTGCTAATCAAGTTGGTTTTGCTGCCGCTGACGCTCAGCTCTTACAAGAGCATGGCAAAAATGCGCGAGTTGCAGCCAAAGATGCAGGAGATAAAGGAGAAGTATGCAGATAATCCAGAAAAACAGCAGCAGGCAACGATCAAAATGTATCGTGAATCCGGGACAAACCCGCTCGGTGCCTGCTTGCCTATGGTGCTGCAGTACCCGATTATTATTGCTCTCTGGCAGTTTTTGCAACAGTCAATCGAAATTCGGCAAGAAGGGTTTTTGTGGGCAGCCGACCTTTCGGCTCCAGATGCGATTCTGCACCTTCCGTTCTCCATTCCATTCTACGGGGACTTTGTTGCAGGCTTTACGGTCCTCATGGGACTGTCTATGATTGTACAAATGCGCCTGCAGGCAACGCCTACCTCCGGACCGCAGGCGAAAATTTTCATGTACCTGATGCCGGGCATAATCTTTGTGATATTCAACGGATTGCCGTCGGGATTAAGTTTGTACTATTTCTGTTATAACGTTTTTTCCGCTGTGCAGCAGCAGTTCATCAATATATCAGTAAAGAAAACCCCCGATTCTCAGAAGAGCACCGTCAAAAAGGTGGCAGGACGCAAACCGGTGAGCAGGGTGATGACAGGAAAACGACGGGGAAAGAAAGGTCGTAGGTAACTCAGAATGTTCGCCCAGGATACGATTGCGGCGATTGCGACCGCACCGGGTCTTGCGGCGCTGGCAATTGTTCGTCTTTCCGGCCCCAAGGCTCGCCAGATAGCATCAGATTGCTTTACTGGACGTGACTTGACGGCGGTCGAGTCCCATACGGCAAACGTTGGTATGTGGGTAAGTCCGGGGGGAGACCGGATTGATCGGGTGATTGCTACGGTATTTCTGGCGCCCCGTACGTCAACGGGCGAAGACGTGGTTGAGATTACTTGTCACGGGGGAGATTATGTGGCGGCGATTGTACTGCAAAGCATGATCGAGAGTGGGGCCCGGTTAGCCCGTCCAGGTGAATTCACACAGCGCGCGTTCCTTTCCGGTAAAATGGATCTCGCGCAGGCGGAAGCAATTGCAGATCTGATTCATGCTACCAGCGAGCGGGCACACCGGACTTCGCTTGCGGCATACGAGGGGCATTACTCCGAACAACTCGAAAAATTGCGGACTGCAATCCTCGAATTGTGTGCGTTGGCGGAGCTGGAAATAGACTTTACGGACGAAGATGTTGAATTTGTCGATCGGACCGAGCTCAGAAAGCTGATCAAAAGTGCATTGAATCAAACAGACGAGCTGCTTCGCTCAGTTCGATTGGGAACAGTGGTACGTGAAGGTATTCGTGTGGTGATTGCCGGCCGGCCAAATGCAGGCAAATCAACACTCCTCAACAGTCTATCCGGCAGGGATCGGGCAATCGTCAGTGAGCAACCGGGGACAACCAGGGATGTTTTGGAAGCTGATGCTGAGTTTGAGGGGTTGCGGTTTCGCTTCACAGACACTGCAGGGTTGCGACAAAGCACGGACGCAATTGAGCAGGAGGGCGTACGGCGGGCTCATGGGACAATAGCGAAGGCGGATATAGTGGTGTATGTGTATGATCTGGTCCATGGGTTAACTGAAGAGGACCTTGATGTGTTGAAAAAGATTGAAGAGGGGTCGACGATTTTATTGGGTAACAAAATAGACCTTGTACAGCAGCATACAGGAGAGGGATTGCTGTTGAGTGCCAAGGATGGACCAAAAGCTGTCGTTCCTCTTGTGCGTGAGCTGGTTAAACGAGCTGTTGAGATCTTCGGGAACCCGGATGTATCCAAAACGGTCATGAATGCAAGGCATAAAAACCATCTTAAGCACGCACACGAGGCATTACTGGGTGCTAAAGCTGCGCTGGATGCTCATAAGTCACCGGATATCTTTTCGCTGGATTTGCATGCTGCTGCGCGCGAGCTTGGAATGATTACCGGTGTCATTACAAATGAAACCGTACTTGGGGCGATTTTTTCAAGGTTTTGTATTGGTAAATAGGTAGGTCCATGTTTTCGAGGTTTGATGTGATTGTTGTTGGTGGTGGCCATGCCGGGACAGAAGCTGCTGCTGCTGCTGCCCGTATGGGGGCCCGCACGCTCCTGATCACGATGAGTCTGGAAGCGATCGGAAGGATGTCCTGCAATCCTGCTATAGGTGGCATTGGCAAGGGTCACATTGTGCGGGAGATTGATGCATGTGGCGGCATAATGGGGCACGCTGCTGATGCAGCAGGTATTCAGTTCAGAATGCTCAACCGTCGCAAGGGACCGGCTGTGTGGGGGCCACGCGCACAGTCCGATCGAATAGAGTATGCCACATTTGTCCGTGCGGCCCTGGAAGAGATACCGGGGCTTTATATGCGTGCAGACATGGTTACGTCCCTGGAGGTCGTAGAAGGGCGAATTCTTGGTGTAAGGACCCGTCTCGGACGGGTCTTTCATGCAGGTGCGGTGATTCTCACTAACGGTACGTTCATGAATGGGCTTATCCATGTGGGAGAGCGTCAGTTCGGGGGCGGGAGAATGGGAGAACGTCAGAGTACGGGATTGACCGGGCAGCTACAGGAATTGGGGTTTGAGAGCGGTCGACTGAAGACCGGTACCCCGCCTCGCGTCGATGGTCGCACGATCGACTACACTTTGGTTAAGGAGCAGCCCGGAGATGAGCAGCCCATGCCATTCTCGTTTATGACCGATGCTCTGACAGACGATCAGCTAAGCTGCCACCTGACCTGGACCAACCCGCATGTGCACGCAGTGTTGAGGAGGGGATTTGAACGCAGTCCAATATTTGCCGGACGAATTGAAGGCACTGGTCCGAGGTATTGTCCCTCAATAGAGGACAAGATTGACCGGTTCGCTTCCCGGGAGCGCCACCAGTTGTTCCTTGAGCCTGAAGGCCGTCGAACGACCGAAGTGTATGTTAATGGTTTCTCAACGAGCCTGCCGGAAGATGTGCAGGAGGAGGCGCTCCGCCTGATACCGGGGCTGGAACAGGTTCATATGTTACGTCCGGGTTATGCGATCGAGTATGATTATTTCCCTCCCCATCAGCTTCGTTATTCGCTGGAAACGAAGAACGTACGTGGGCTATTCTTCGCCGGACAGATAAACGGGACCACTGGATATGAGGAAGCAGCAGCCCAGGGGTTAATTGCAGGCATAAATGCGGTTCGTACGCTTGAAGGAGCTGCACCGGTGATTCTTCGGCGTTCTGAGGCATACATCGGCGTTCTGATTGACGATTTGATTGCCAAGGGGACAGACGAGCCATACCGAATGTTCACCTCACGAGCAGAGCATCGTATGCTGCTTCGTCAGGATAATGCGGATGAGCGGCTTACGCCACTGGCACAGCGTCTTGGATTAGTGTCAGAAGCTCGTTGTAACCGGATGCAGGCTCGCCGTGATGCGGTACAGTTCACCATTGACAGGTTGTCGAAAGACACACTCACACCAGAAAGCGTTAATCCGTATCTGCGACAGATTGGAACGACCCCAATCAATGAACCGACGAAAGCAATCCGGCTTGTACGCCGCCCGGAGGTCAATTTGCGGGAGCTCCTGCGGGCCGCTGGCGTCGCCGATCGGATTGTCACTCCGGCACCTGGGATGGAGCCGGTGGAACAGCTCGTGGAGACCTCGGTGAAGTATGCCGGTTATGTAGTACGGCAAGAGGAAGAAGCAAGAAAGATGGCCAGTATGGAAAGTCGGGAAATACCGGCCGGCTTCGATTTTGCGATGATCAACAACATCAGTATGGAGGCTCGGGAAAAGTTGAATAAGATCCAACCCGAAACGCTTGGACAGGCTTCACGAATCAGTGGAGTAAGCCCGGCAGATATAGCTGTTTTGATGGTTTTGCTGAGATCGTATGCATCCCCGTAACCCGACAGAAAAAATGTGTCATGAGGGTATCGACATAAAAATGTTTCACGTGAAACATTTACATTTTGGACTCCAGACACAACAACGTGAAAAACTTCTTGCATTTTCCGAGCTGCTGCAGCGGTACAACAGGCGACTGAACTTGTTGTCAAGGCGTACGACGAGCAGTGGATTTTTGCAGCATATTCAGGAGTGTTTGGTGCTTGCGGCGTACCGGTTCGAGAAAGGATCCTCGCTCGTGGACTGGGGCACAGGTGGCGGATTACCGGCGATTCCTCTAGCGATCCTGTTTCCAGAAGTTACCGTACATGCTGTAGATGCCGTTCAGAAAAAAATATTTGCCATAAACACGTTCAAGCGACAGCTGGATTTGCCCAATCTGCAACCCTGGCATGGTCGGGCGGAGCGATTTGTACACAGGATAAACAACAGTGTATCGCGTGCGACTGCTCCTCTTTGTACACTTTGGAGCTGGCACGAACGTGCGGCAATCCAGGACAGGGGTGGGGTTGGAGAACTCTATTGCCTGAAAGGTGGAGACCTGAGTGCTGAACTAGAGGCGTTAAGAAAGGCCTATTCAAGGGTTCAGGTTAAAATCAAGCCGGTTCCAGAGACAACTCGGGTTGTGGTTCAGGTGAGACACTCGCGGCCGCCAGACGGCAAAGGATTGAGTGAGCAATCCCAACGGAGGGCACACGCTGCACGATAGCTCGCATCTTGCCGGTTTTCGATTCTTTGAGGACATGCGGATGTGTGAGTGCATCCAGCTCCTGTAACAGCGGCTCGAAGATTATTGTGTAGAACCGTTGGTCCGCACTACTATCAGGGAGCTGCAGGAAGAGGCGCTGATTGCGGAATGCAATTCGGGGAAGTCGGAGCACCTGCCCGATCAGGCGCATGCGAGCTCCAAGCATCAGATGCTTGGCTGGCTTGGGAAGTGGTCCAAACCGGTCACGAAGCTCGTCTTCGAGAGAGGAAAGCACATCTTGATCTGCTGCCTCACCAATTCTCCGATACAGGGCCAGTCGCTCCAGATCGCTCTCGACGTAAGCCTTGGGAAGAGATGCATTTATTTCCAGGTCAACGAGGGTATCTCCCATTGGAGGCGTATCAATGTCCTTGAATAACCCAGAAAAGTCTTCGGTGCGAAGCTCCTGAACAGCTTCTTCCAGCATCTGGTAGTAAGTACTAAGCCCCAGATCTGCAATGAAACCGCTCTGTTCTCCGCCCAGGATGTTGCCTGCTCCCCGGATGTCCAGATCCCTCATGGCAAGGTGAAAGCCGCTCCCAAGGTCACTGAACTGTTCAACCGCCTGCAGGCGCTGACGCGCATCCCGACTCAGATCATGAACAGAGGGCACCAGTAAATAGCAGTATGCCTTGCGATCACTTCGACCGACACGGCCACGCAACTGATGGATCTCGGCGAGACCAAACATATGGGCGCGGTCGATAATGATCGTATTTGCATTCGAAATATCTAATCCGTTCTCTATGATTGATGTGCAGACCAGTACATCAAATTTGTGGTTCACAAAGTGGGTCATCGTCCGTTCAAGTTTTCTTGCCGGCATTTGACCATGCCCGGAAGCAAGCCGAACACCAGGCAGAAGGGCCTGTAATCTGGATAGCACCTCTCCAATGGAGCGCACACGGTTATGGACAAAGAAAACCTGTCCGCCCCGGTTTACTTCGTAAAAGATTGCATCGCGCACAAGGGACCAGTTCGAGGAGTGGATTTCTGTGTGGATAGGTTGCCGGTTGGGTGGTGGTGTGCCCATGATTGAAAGGTCACGTGCGCCAATGAGCGAAAATTGCAATGTGCGTGGAATAGGCGTAGCGGTCAGGGTCAGTGTGTCCACGTTGACACGCATTTCGCGCAGTTTTTCCTTAATTCTCACTCCGAACCGCTGCTCTTCATCCACAATCAGGAGTCCGAGATCCTGAAAAGCAACATCATTGGAGACCAGCCGGTGGGTGCCGACAAGAATATCCACCATTCCAAGTTTAACATCCGCGAGAAGTTTACGGGCCGCTGCTCCAGAGATACGCCGGGAAAGAACCTCAACCCGTACCGGGAACAGGGCCAGCCGTTTGCAAAAGGTGAGGTAATGCTGCTGTGCCAGTACGGTAGTCGGCACTAAGATGGCAACCTGCTTTCCATCCTGGACTGCTTTGAAGGCGGCACGAACAGCGATCTCTGTTTTCCCGAAACCAACATCACCACAAACCAGACGGTCCATAGGAGCTGCGGCTTCCATATCACGCTTAACCGCTTCAGCAGTCTCGTATTGATCCGGTGTATCCTGCCAGGGAAAGGAAGCCTCCAATTCACGCTGCCACACCGAATCCCCTGCAAAGGCATGGCCTTGGGCGGACTTGCGGCGTGCATACAAGTGAATCAGGTCTCGGGCAATATCCTTGATACGCTTTTTTGCCCGACCTTTGGCGCGTTCCCACTGACCTGTACCCAATCGGGTTAGCGAGGGGACCTGACCGTCTTTGCCGGCATATTTACTGAGCTTGTGCAGCGCATTAACATTTACATAGACCACATCGTCACGCGCGTAAATAAGTCGAACAGCCTCCTGCTTTCGTCCCTTGACAGTAATGGTTCTGAAGCCCGTGAATTTCCCAATGCCATACTCTCTGTGTACGATGAAGTCTCCAGGCTTGAAATCTTGAAGTTCCTGAAGGCGAATCCCGCCGGTGCGCGAAACCTTGCGGGCCCGCGGCCGGAAATACCGACCGAATATTTCATGGTCTGTGTAGATGGCAAGACCTATGTCCGGCAGTGAGAATCCACGGTGCAACGAGGCTACCAGGAGCGTCAGTCTGCCGGTGTCCTGTACTTCTTCAAGGAGGGATTGCAAGCGCTTCTGTTGGGCAGTACTGTCGCAGACAATGTAGGTGTGTTTCCGGTCGGAACTCACGAAATCCGAGCGAACGGTTTTCATATGTCCGCCGAAAGAGGGCTGAGCACGGCCGTTGACTTGAAATGTGGTCGTCGCCGACCCGAAGGAATCAAAGCAGATACGGGTGTTGGCTTCACAGATGCCAAGAAAGGCCTGGGGGGACAGATAGCGCGTTTCTGGAACGGGACAGTCAGGATCAGAAATGGATGCGACGGTATACCGTTCCTGTGTCTCTGACCATAAGGTCTCTGCCATTTCTTTCAGACGAGGCTCGTCAAAAAGCACAAGGAGTGTGCCTTCGTCCAAACAGTCCAGTAACGAAACCCACGGGATATCCCGAGACACGTCAGTAGGACGGGGAACTATTCGCGCGACCTCCAGCCGACTGATGGAGCGCTGGCTGATCGCATCAAATTCCCGAATTGATTCAACTTCATTCCCGAAGAATTCAAGGCGCAATGGAAGGCCGCCGGAAAATGGGAAGACATCAACGATGCCGCCTCTCCACGCAATTTCGCCAGCTTCCCGCACGAAGGGGACTCGGACAAAGCCTTTACTAGTGAGTTGGTTAATGAGCTTTTCAGGTGGGAGACGCTCTTCTGTGTGTATCGTGAGTGACTCATTTGCTGTCTTTTCCGGTGCGGGCATGCGTTCGAAGACGGCCTGGAAACCAGTCGTTACCAGTGTACGGTCAGAGGCAACAAGCTGCTGGAGCACATCAAGGCGTCGTACTGTGGGAGCTGTGTCCTCGACTTGCTCTCTATCGTAGGGCGTATGTCCGAATGGTGGGTATAGCAGACTCGGCAGGCCCAGCTCTGTTAGGTCACCATGAAGCAAACGGGCATCTTCCAAATCGGGCAGGAGACATACAATAGGGCGGCCTGCTGTCCAAGCATGTCGAACCAGAAACGCAGGTAATGAGCCGGGTGCGCCTTGAATCAGACACATCTGTGTCTCCCAGCTTTTTAAGCACCACGCGCGGAAGTCCCCGAAAACAGGAATCCGGGCAATCTTTGAATACAGTTTTTGCAGCGGGTGTTCAGTCAAACCAAGACGCAGAAATTGAATCGATTTATGTGGAATTCACCGTTTTGGTGGGCATCCCAGGGAGAGTCGGTATAATTTAATGGTTCTTTACCCTTGATAGTGGGAAGCCTTCGGAGGACTGGGCCAGATCCCCAAGGAGGTCAAAATTAGATTACCCACTAAAAACAGCGAACAGCCTTTTAGGTAAGCCATTGATTATAGACGGGTGGAAATATTCATCATAAAGTTAGGAGATTATCTATCAAGGTGAACAGTTGTTGAATGGGAGTATATGCAAAACTAGCTGGCAATAACAAACTTGGGGATTCGGTGCCACCAGCCAAACAACAAGAGGTTCAAATCTGGCCAGTATGCTCAAATGCCATGAAGTCAAGCTCGTAAGACTTCTTAGGCCTCTTGCGATTCTTCGGGGGCTTCTAGTTCAGCATTTTTTAGCAATTTGTCTCGAAGTTCGATAGCGAGGACTTGGCGAACATCTTCAGCCTTTATCCCTCGTTTGTAGGTAGTGTTCCAGATTGCCTGTCGCTCTTCGTTGCTGTACTGATCAGTATTTTCTACGTACTCGAAACAGAAATCCTGGATTTCATAAGCATCCTTGCCTTTGACTTTCTCATTGAGAGTGTTCGCTACGCTCTCAACCCACGCTTGCGCTGCAAGCTCTTCCGATACGGTTTTTCCAAGCTCGGTAAGTCGAAGCGGACTTTTGGAAATGACCAGAGGAATGCCAAAGCGAGAAAATACAGTCTGACGAAGCTCGGCAAGCTCTTTCCCAATTCTTTCCAAAAATGTTGTATGTTACCCAAAGTACGTCTTCGTCCGAGAAATCCGACACGTCGGGTTACTCGCCAAGTACAACAGTCACTTTGAAGCGCGGGCTCGCTACCTGTGCTTGTGGCAAATAAGCGGGACATCTCGTGCCGCGCCCATTCGGGCGCAGGGTTTCATCGGATGATGGATGTATAACCCGACATCCATCATTCAGTGTCAGATACTCCATCCGCGTACCTTGCATGGTTATACTGGATGCCTTTTCCGGCTGTGCCAGCGTATCGGGCCTACATCTGGCGTGCCCGGCCCTGTTCGTGCCGACGGCACCGGGCGAGTTGACCTCAAGTGGACGTCTCCGAGGCCGGACGCTTCTATTGTCTTCAACCTGTACACCGTAATACGAACATGAAAGATCACATCTCCTTAACCCAATCCGTTTCCTTGTTTTTCGGGCACTCCAGACTTTCCGCCCGGCTAAAGCGTCCGACACTGCATCGCTGCGGGTTCTGCATGGCAGTGGTACTCCTTGCGCTGGTGGTCACAGTCCCGGCCGCTGGCCAACCGGTTTGGACCACGCCCGTTGAGGTCCGCCAGTTCGAGGGCCACACGCGTAATGTACATTCCGTGGCGTATTCGCCGGACGGGACGCGCCTGGCCTCCGGGTCGCAGGACGACACCGTCCGGCTGTGGGATGTGGCCACGGGCACTGAGATCCGCCGGTTCACGGGCCACACGCGTAATGTAAATTCCGTGGCGTTTTCGCCGGACGGGACGCGCCTGGCCTCCGGGTCGAACGACAGAACCGTCCGGCTGTGGGATGTGGCCACGGGCACTGAGATCGGCCGGTTCACGGGCCACACGGAAATCGTAACCTCCGTGGCGTATTCGCCGGACGGGACGCGCCTGGCCTCCGGGTCGTGGGACGACACCGTCCGGCTATGGGACGCGGCCACGGGCACTGAGCTCCGCCGGTTCACGGGCCACATATTACGGGTACGCTCCGTGGCGTTTTCGCCGGACGGGACGCGCCTGGCCTCCGGGTCGCGGGACCGAACCGTCCGGCTGTGGGATGTGGCCACGGGCGATGAGGTCGGCCGGTTCACGGGCCGCACGAATGATATAAATTCCGTGGCGTTTTCGCCGGACGGGACGCGCCTGTCCTCCGGGTCGGACGACAATACCGTCCGGCTGTGGGACGCGGCCACGGGCGATGAGGTCGGCCGGTTCACGGGCCACACGGGTGACGTAACCTCCGTGGCGTTTTCGCCGGACGGGACGCGCCTGGCCTCCGGGTCGAACGACAATACCGTCCGGCTGTGGGATGTGGCCACGGGCGATGACATCGGCCGGTTCACGGACCACACGGCTGATGTAACCTCCGTGGCGTTTTCGCCGGACGGGACGCGCCTGGCCTCCGGTTCGGACGACACCGATGTCCGGCTGTGGGATGCGGCCACGGGCGCTGAGGGCGACCCGGGTCACACGGATGATGTAAATTCCGTGGCGTTTTCGCCGGACGGGACGCGCCTGGCCTCTTCGGGTGACCGAACCGTCCGGCTGTGGGATGCGGCCACGGGTGCTGGGGTCCGCCGGTTCACGGGCCACACGAGTATCGTAACCTCCGTGGCGTATTCGCCGGACGGGACGCGCCTGGCCTCCGGGTCGAGCGACGAAACCGTCCGGCTGTGGGATGTGGCCACGGGCACTGAGATCCGCCGGTTCACGGGCCACACACGTGATGTAACCTCCGTGGCGTTTTCGCCGGACGGGACGCGCCTGGCTTCCGGGTCGTGGGACGACACCGTCCGGCTATGGGACGCGGCCACGGGCGCTGAGATCCGCCGGTTCACGGGCCACACGCTTTGGGTAACCTCCGTGGCGTTTTCGCCGGACGGGACGCGCCTGGCCTCTTCGGGCGACCGAACCGTCCGGCTGTGGGATGCGGCCACGGGCGATGAACTCCGCCGGTTCACGGGCCACACGCGTTGGGTAAATTCCGTGGCGTTTTCGCCGGACGGGACGCGCTTGGCCTCCGGGTCGAACGACAATACCGTCCGGCTGTGGGATGTGGCCACGGGCACTGAGATCCGCCGGTTTACGGACCACACGGATATCGTAACCTCCGTGGCGTTTTCGCCGGACGGGACGCGCTTGGCCTCTGGATCGTGGGACAACACCGTTCGACTGTGGGACGCGGCCACGGGCGATGAGGTCGGCCGGTTCACGGGCCACACGCGTGATGTAACCTCCGTGGCGTTTTCGCCGGACGGGACGCGCCTAGCCTCCGGGTCGGACGACAATACCGCCCGGATGTGGGCTGTGGCTTCGCCCGTTGGCGTCGCGGAGGCGAACGTGCTGCCGGCCACCATCATGCTCGAGCAGAACTACCCGAACCCGTTCAATCCGACTACGACCATCCGGTTCGAGCTTCCCGAACCGGCCCATGTGCGTCTGCACATCTTCGATATCCTGGGGCGTCACGTGACCACGCTGGTGGACCGGTTCGAGACAGCAGGCCGTCATGAAGTCCGCTTTCGCGCTGCCGGTCTGGCCAGCGGCTCCTACTTCTACCAACTCCGCGCAGGCACGACTCAGATCACGCGGCGAATGCAACTGATGAAGTAGATATAATAGATCTGGTTCTACCGCAATTCGTGTGGAATAATTAAATTTGGGCTTCACCAGAATATAGCGCAATCAATGGAATCTTATCTGGATTTGACGCGACTCACCTTGGGATTGGGGAACGACTGGCAGATTGATAAGGTGCTACTGGATGAGCAGATTCAGCGGGTTGACCTCTACATTTCGCATTTGGGCGGCGTTGGTTTGCCCCGAGACGGGAGAGACCGGGACGCTCTATGATCATCGGAAGCACGGACTTAGCGCCACTTGGATTACTATGAATTCAAGTGTTTTGCCCATTGTCGGGTTCCCCGGATAGATGTAGGCGTGAGGACAATTAGGACGCCCTGGGCGAGTGCCTCGAATCGGTTCACGGATGCGTTTGAGTGCTGGACGATTAATTTGCTGAGAGCGACCAAGAACCAGACGAAGACGGCAAAGCTACTTTGTAGTAAGTTTGACACCGTCAATCGCATCCTGCACCGCAGCGTAGCGCGTGGGATGAAGCGGAGGTCGCTGGACGATAGATACTGCACATGTGAGCGTCGATGAGAAGGCATTTCAGCGTGGGCATTCCTACGCAACCATGGTCAGTGATGCGGCGCGTGGCGTGATCATTGATGTTGGGGAAGGCCGGGACAAAGCCAGCACAAAAATCCTGTTAAATCGTCTTCTGGCAGAGAAAAGGGGAAGGGTTAAGACCATTACGACAGATATGTGGAAGGCCTACATGACCACGGTCCAGGAGCTATTCCCCAAGGCCCGTCTGATCCATGGTCGCTTTCATTTGATCCAGTACCTCAACAAAGGGATTGATCAGGTTCGCCGCAGAGAGGTGAAGCCAGCATAAGGAACTCAAATACAGTCGCTATGCGCTCTTGAAAAACAAACAGCATCGAGCGCAAAGCAAGATAAAATCTTCAAAGTCATCCAGGAAGCCAACTTGCAGGTTAGCGTCGCCTGGCGGTTGCGAGAGGAGTTCAAGGCGATCTTCGAATGCAAAGCATGGTTCGATGCAAAGCAGTACTTCCGACGCTGGTTTGAAAGTGTGAAAGTAGCGGAGATGTTTGCACGACATCTCACAGGCGTGTGTAATGCACTTTGCCATGAACCATCCAATGCCAGAGCGGAGCGAATCAATGGGAAGATCCAGGAGGTTAAAACGATCGGCAGAGGGCACAGAAAATTTGAAAATTTCAGATCTGTATTTCTTTTCTTCTGCGGAGATCTAGGCCTCTACCCACAACATTCGCGGTAGAACTCTAAAAGTATGTCGTTCTCCGTGGTATCGTGGTGGTGTGTGGTGAATTTGATCGCTCATGCGATCAGGTCTTTATATAGTGTCTGCCAGAAAACACCTATTTCGGCTGAGTTAAGGGCGTCATGGCCCTGGTTTGCGTACGTCTGAGGTATCAATTCAAGGGGGTGATGGCTTGGTCACGTCGTATTTGGGTTAGCGTCTCTGCTAAAAGTCGGATTTACGCCGGTTTCCGCAAATTTTTCGGGATCTGATCTGCCCAGCGGACAGACCTCGGGCCAGTTCTGTTGTTCTGCAC
>MPNB01000024.1 GCA_002238805.1 Rhodothermaceae bacterium bin80
AGTGTCGTGTGGATTCGGCGGTAACGAAGACCAACGTGCATTGGCCCACGGATGTGAACCTGCTCCGGGACGCGATGGACAGTCTGCTCCGCACGTTGCATCGCACCTGTGCGGCGCACGAGGTTAAGGGCTGGCGTAAGTGCCAGTATTGGTTGAGGGAAGTACGGAAGGCGTTCAATCGGGTGCGCGATTCCCGTCGGTGGCGCAGTGCGCGCAAGGTTAAGGCCTACCTGGGATTGTGCATTCAGCTTGTTGTGCGGGCCGCGGTGACCCTTGAAGCGCTACGGAAGCGTGAGATTGCTACGGATAAGATCGCCCACTATCTGGCGCATGCGCTGCGTCAAATTGATCAGATTGAGCGTCGATTGATCAAAAACGAGACGATCCCCCACCATGAGAAGGTATTTTCGGTCCATGAGCCGCATACGCGCTGGATCAACAAAGGCAAAGCGGGCGTGCTTGTGGAGTTGGGGTTGCCGATTTGTTTTATGGAAGATCAGTATCAGTTCATCCTGCATCACGAAGTGTTGCGTGAAGGGGTGGATTCGGACATGATTGTTCAGTTCATCCAGGCGGCGCAGGCGCTGTATCCCTCCATTGTCTCGTGCAGCATGGATAAGGGCTACCACTCGCCGGGTAACCGTGTGGCGTTGGATGATCTGCTGGAGTTGAATGTGCTGCCGAAGAAGGGCAGAAAGTCACAGGCAGAGCAGGCACGGGAGTCTGCGCCGGCGTTCGCGGCGGCGCGCCGGAAGCATCCAGGGATTGAGTCGGCGATCAACAATCTGAATCATCGCGGACTGGATCGGATACGGACGCACGGCGAGGAGGGGTTCGTTCGGACCGTCGCACTGGGGGTCGTGGCCGCGAATGTACACCGGTTGGGTCAGATCGTTAAGAAGCAGCGGAGGCAATACGACCGGTGGCATAAGGCGCGCCGAAAGGCGGCGTGAAGCCCCCCTGGTCGTACGGATACGATCAAACAAGGCGTGCAGAACAACAGAACTGGCCCGAGGTATGTCCGCTGGGCAGATCAGATCCCGAAAAATTTGCGGAAACCGGCGTAAATCCGACTTTTAGCAGAGACGCTAACCTAAATACGACGTGACCAAGCCACCACCCCCTCGAATTGATACCTCAGACGTACGCAAACCAGGGCCATGACGCCCTTAACTCAGCCGAAATAGGTGTTTTCTGGCAGACACTAGATACAGTACCCTACCAGAAATCCTAGACTTGAGCGGCTGTGGAGTGGAAATGCTGGGAGTCAAACCCAAGTCCAAGCGGGGTGATGCCTGATGGCATTGTTGACCAGTCGGTCCAGGATTGCGTCGGCCAATGGGCGACAGCAGGGGCGTTGCAGGTCAATATTGCTATGGAGGCGCCCGCGGGGTAGAGCGACGATTCTGCCGATTCAGGTCCAGGTAGTGCTGGCTGTCCTTTTGGATCACGAGTGTTGGACTTTGCCCCAGGAGCCAGTCCAAGATGCAAAAGCAGTTTCTCCAGAAGCGGACCAATCGTCTAGCTTTGCGCAGCGGGACACCAGAAAGAGTACAGCCGGAGTTTGAATTGTCGGCCCGATTGATCTAGACGGGCATTGGCTACATGGATAGCAGATTGGCAAGCAGTCGATATGCGCCAGCCACCGAATAGGGGAGCTGTCGGTGTAGCGCCAACGCACAGTAGGTATAGTGTCCCTGTCCGTGATCTGCGACAAGGAACGCCCCCCGCTGGGGTGCCTGACCGGTATCATGCATTTCAATCAGCGGTGTATAGGCGTTATCCCATTCAGTGAAGAATTTCGATCCGCGCTGCTCAACCCAGCCATCAAAATCCGCCACGGTGATCGGGTTAGGCCCCGCAAACACCGGGTGGTCGGGCGCAAGAATGGTCACAGGGGCATCTTCCTCGGAAACCTCCTCCGCGCCTCTGGGCAGTTGGGCGGATACGGGCGCCATCTGGTCCGGGACAAACTCCTGCGTCTGATAGAGCACAATCAAATTGCCTCCGGCATGCGCATATTCCAGCAGCCGACGGTTGTAGGTCAGCAGGTCTTGCCGTACAGCATAAGCGCGCGTGCCAATCACAATCGCATCAAATTCGCTCAAGGTGCTACTAGCCAGGTCAGCTTCTTGCAGTAGCGTTACGGCGGCGCCCAACTGCTGGATGGCTGAGGGAACTTCATCTCCGACCCCCATTACATAGCCGACATTCAAGTCCGGGGAAATGTCAACCTGAAGTCCGGTGACCTGTGTGGTGGCCTCGCGAAACAAATACCGCGTTTCCATATCGCGGTGCCGGATAACCTGGTAGCCCTCCGATACGGTGACATCTCCCACCTGCGCGACAGCCCGTACATTATAAACGTGACCAGCTTCCAAGTCCGGCACATGGACCTCGAAGGCGAAGAACTGACGTTCTCCGGCCTGCGCGAATGTCAGCTTATGGCTGGAAGGGCTGGCTGTCCAGCCTTCAGGCAGCTGAAGATCCAGAGAACCGACAGTACCGCCGGGGACATTGTTAACGATCTCAGTGGAGACGGTAAACTGACTACCTGATGCCTGTGGGGTTACGATTCGCTGGGCTGGCGACACATTGACCACCAATGCAGGCATCACCTGCAGCTTTCGCGTTACGTATCCGTACGGCAGATTCGCCTCACGAGTTTGGACATCACGCACCAGATGAATAGGTACCCCCATGATATTTAGGCTAGCCGCTGCCTGCAGGCCTGCAGGCCGGGTCGGCTGGTGCTTCCAACGAGGGTCGCGCCACTGGTAATGATTCTCCTTGACACTGTTGCGAAAAAAATAGGGCCGCGCATAGGCTGCATCATTGGGCACCGTAGCCGCAAATACCACCTGGTGGTACGGTGTTGTCTGCCTCACATTACTGCTGATTTGCCAGTCTTCCTGTGATAGCCCGGTCGGATCTCTGAGGGTCACCGTAATAGCATCAGCGGTAATGTCGGCCGGGATATAGACCCGCGCGTCAATTTCAAAGGACTGTCCGCGTACGACAGGTCCCATGGTGGAGGGGGCCTGCCAGAAGCTCAAAGCCGGCGGTGTACCTGTCGGCTGAGCGGTGGCCGTGAACGCTAGGCCCACGGCCGTGGCAATTGCGTGCTGAAACTGCTCCTCCTTGATCTTCAGTACGAAGGCTGATTCGGATTCCTCCGGCAACAGCCCCAGGAGCTCACGTGTCTTGGCCAGACCGGCCGTCAGATCGCTGACCACGGCATCAGGGTGGCCCGGGCGGGCGGCCATGAGGGCGGCATGCACATGTGTAGCAATCTCATCAAGCAGATTAGCCCCCCCTTCTGGAGGCATGTCACCGGTCAATTCAAACAACCCGGCCAGCGTCACGTCCAGCCCGTCAAAGAAGCTAGATTCAGCCTCCGCTCCCGGTTCCGACAGGCGCTCATAGTAGTACGGCACTGGGCCAAGACTGGTGCGCGTGCGGCCGCT
Source organism: Rhodothermaceae bacterium bin80 (assembly GCA_002238805.1). GTDB lineage: Bacteria > Bacteroidota > Rhodothermia > Rhodothermales > Bin80 > Bin80. Next base: position 3,468 of record MPNB01000024.1, read on the forward strand.
GGTCTGCGAACGCTGCAGACTTAGTCCATACGTGCCAAAATTATAGTAGGAATCACCCACCCAGGGACTGTACCTACCGGCATCGAAGTTCACATTCCAGGGCTCATTTTCCCGCACACCGCCACGGTACAGCTTGCGCACTTTCCATGGCCGCAATCCCTCTTCGATTATCTGCTCGGCAAACCGTTCAGGGTCTGCCGCCGCCGCTACGGCATCGGGCGTTAGCATGCCAACAGCCTGATGGTTGCCGTGCCCATCCCGGGGTGATCCGTGAAACCTGGAAATCACCACCAGCGGGCGATTCATGCGAATGACCCGAACCATGTCGGAAAGTACCCGCTCCGCATCCCAGCTCCTGAGGGCTTCTTCAAGTGTTTTAGAATAGCCGTAATCCAGCGCGCTCGAAAAGTAGAGTCCATCCAGCCCATAGTAACGTCCTGCAAGCCGCAGCTCCTCGGTACGGATCAAACCGAGGCCATCGAAGAGTTCAGGCCCAATGGCATTGGCCCCAGCCTCACCCCGATTGATGGAGAGCAGGGCGACCCTGGCGCCGGCGCCACGACTTAGGTATGTCAACAGCCCGGCATGCTCATCGTCTGGATGGGCTACCGTATGCAGCATGCTTGCGGTAGTGGACAATTTCAGCAGCTGCTGCCACAAACCGGCACTGCCGCGGTCCACATCCAGCAGAGGGCCGCCCTCCGTACTCAGCGTGCTATTGAGCACCTGTTCCTGTGCAGTCGTCACAGGCGCACAGAGAAGGCTGGCAAAACAGAAAGTAGTCAGCAGACGAAGCATCGCGTTATTGATTTGGGGAATTCTAAAGAGAAGTGAAAATTTGACGTGATGTCATGTATAAAAAGGTACGTAACAACTCAAACAGAATGGCAGCATGAACAAAGGAAAAGGCCGTGGCGAAACCTCTGTGAAGGAATTACCGTGATCCAACTGGCTCAAAAGTTTCCCGATGAGTAAACGGCTAGAGTATGGATTGAGCGTATTATGTGGTCGAACGGTCGAGTATGCCCACGCTGCAAAGAAACGGATACATACGAGTCTACACACAAGACACTTCCCTATCGTTGCCGTCCATGCAAGCGTTTCTTCGGTGTTCGCAATGGAACGCTTATGGAAAACAGTAGATTGCCCTATCTGACTTGGGTTTATGCAGTCTACTTGGAGTTGACCAGCTTGAAAAGAATCTCAAGTATGAAGCTGTACCGGGATATTGGGGTTTCGCAGCCAACGGCGTGGTACATGCTACAGAGAATCTGTGTAGCATTTGGAACTGAGCGTCCTCACCCTTTACTGGACCGATCGAAGTAGATGAATCTTATTTCGGTGGACTGGAAAAGAACAAACACAGCAGCAAGAAAGCAAATCTTGGTCGTATACCAATAGGGAGAAAGGCTGTTGTAGGGGTCAAAGACCGAAAAAACAATCGCATAACTGCCCGTGTGGTAGACAGCATGAAGTCCACACATGTCTGAATGCACTTGTCGGTCAGTCTCTGCGTCTTGCATTGACTGCTAAGCGACAGTAAATCTTACGGTACATGTATAGATCAGTTAGGCATACCGGGTGACTGGCTGGGGTGAATTACAGAAAATTATACGCTACTCTCAGAATCATATTCCTTTATAGCATATTTTCAGTACTGCGTATAGCGACAGGAAGCGGGTATTCAGGCTATTATTATTCCCCAAAAATCCTAATCAGGGCAGGAACGACGCTTACATCTATATGTAGACCACGATTGCAACCTTCCTGTTCTACTTATGATCAATAGTCTGCAGGTTGATCGGGTTTGCATGCGCACTACATAAAAACGTGACTTCACGCCATTAGATACTATCGCCGCAATGGGTTCCGTATCGGAGGTTCGGGCAGAGCTTCTTGAACTTGCACACTTTTTAGGAGATGCCCGACAGATGGCAATTTTTGGAGAGGGCAACGTGTCTGGCAAGTTGGATTCAGGGTTTTTTCTTGTCAAGGCGAGCGGCACCTCTCTCTCCACATTGACTGAGGACGAACTGGTCGAGGTCAGGGCGCGCTCACTCGTTGATGCTGTTGAGGATGCATCACCGATGATCGATGAGGAAGCCAACAAATTACTTCTGGACTCCCGTCAACATTCATATGCGCTCAAGCCCTCTGTGGAGACCATGTTTCATGCTTGGCTGCTCACGCTTCCCGGTGTAGCTTATGTTGGGCATGTACATGCCAGGGCGGTTAGCGCCCTTATGTGTTCAGCACACGCAGAGAAGTTTGCTTTGCATCGACTGGTTCCCGATCAGGTCGTTTATACAGGCCCCTCATCTGTAATTGTACCATATGTAGATCCCGGCATAGTGCTTGCGCGTCACATAGCGGAGGCCGTTCGCACCTATCGTACAGCCACCGGTCATGTCCCCAAGACCATATTGCTCAAAAATCACGGTATCATTGCGTTGGGGGGTACAGCGCAGGAGGTTGCCGCTGCACTTTCCATGGCCGAAAAAGCTGCACGCATTTACCTTGATGCAGCAGTGCTGGGGCCTCCGATCTTTATGGAGGCATCGGAGGTGGTACGCATAGCGGGTCGCAGCGATGAACATTACCGGCAGGCCATGCTTTCTCGTATAGAATCCCCTAAATGAAACAGTGTTGTTCTGCGGTGTATCTGGATAATGTGTTTAACCTCTCTCCATGTGGTACCAGGATTGAATCTGATCAATCGACTCCTGACCGGGCGGACGCTTCTGTGTTAGTTCCTCGTACCGCTGGATGTTTCATCATCATATTCCGTTATGCCCAGTGGGGTTATCTACCATCAAAAACTTATGCAGATGTCTCTGTCCATTCCTGAACCTTCTACTTTCAAGTACATCACTGATCGCTGGGAGGACCATGTCGCGAATACGCTTGATCCCGTGGAGCGTCTCATCTATCGCTCAAATTTATTGGGACAGGATTGGCGGATCACCAACACAGGTGGTGGCAACACATCCACCAAACTCGAAGAGAAAGATCGGTTGACCGGAGAGAGGGTGTCCGTGTTGTGGATCAAGGGATCGGGCGGTGATCTTCGGACTGCTACACGGAAGAACTTTGCATCATTGTATCAGGACCGATTACTTGCGCTTCAGCAGCTATACAACAGCGAATCTCCACGAGGTGTAAAGTCAGCGGCTGAAGATGCGATGGTTGCGGCATATGGTCATTGTGTCTTTAATCTTAACACACGGGCACCTTCTATCGACACGCCATTACACAGCTTTATACCGTTCTCGCATGTGGATCACACGCACCCGGTTGCCTGCATAGCACTGGCGACAGCCGCGGATGGTCCTGCGCTAACACGTGAGATCTACGGAACAGATGTGATCTGGGTTGACTGGCAGCGGCCGGGTTTTGAGCTTGGGTTAAAGCTGCAAGCCGTTTGTGCAGAATACCCGGAAGCAAAAGGCGTATTGCTTGGAGGGCATGGCCTGATCAACTGGGCAGAGAGCGATAAAGCATGCTATCACCTCAGCCTGGCACTTGCCGAGCGTGCAGAAATTTTTCTCGCCGATCGGGGAGCAGGTACTTATGCGTTTGGCGGAGTACGCCACAAGGCGTTAAACAGGGCAGCGCGCAAGTCTGTATTGGTGGACATTCTGCCGTGGCTGCGCGGAAGAGTCAGTCAACACAGATGCTTCATTGCTACACTGGAACTGGATCCACAGGTCGTTGATTTCGTGAATTCTACAGATGCCCCACGTCTCGCGGAGTTGGGGACATCCTGCCCGGATCATTTCCTGCGCACTAAAATCAAGCCGCTCTACGTGGAATGGGATTCCAGGCAGGGAGATGTTGATGCCCTAAAAGTAGCACTCGATACTGGCCTTGAGCAATACCGAAAGGATTATGCAGCTTATTACGCGTCCCATCGGCATGCAGACTCTCCACCGATAAGAACTGTGGAACCTACGGTTACTCTGATTCCGGGTATTGGTCTCATCGCTTGGGGTAAATCAAAGAGTGAGAGTCGTGTAACAGCAGAATTTTATCGTGCAGCCATTGGCGTCATGCAAGGTGCCGAGGCGGTTTCGACGTACACTGCTTTACCGAGACAGGAAGCCTTTGACATTGAATATTGGTCCCTGGAAGAGGCCAAGCTTCGCAGAATGCCACAGGGAAAGGAATTTGCGGGGCAGGTTGTTGCAATCTTTGGTGCGGGCAGCGGAATTGGTAGGGAGACAGCAGTCCGTATGGCGGCCGCAGGGGCGAACATTGTTGCCATTGATCTCAACGAAACTGCAGCAAAAGAGGTGAGCGATACTATCCTGCAGTCTGTCGGGGCGGGGATCGGCGTTGCAGGAACCGGGGTATCAGGATGCGGAAGTGCGATTGGTCTGGGTTGTGATATAACGGAGCGCACCGCCGTTTGCAAGGTGATGGAGACCACAATTCTGGCTTATGGCGGGTTGGATCATGTGATTATCACAGCAGGGATGTTCCCCGGAGCTGATGCAACGGGGGTTGTACCGGATGCATCGTGGGACAAAACGTTTGCAGTAAATGTGAAGGGACCTTATATCGTAGCCAGTGAAGCAGCAAACATCTGGGAGGCGCAGGAGCTGCGGGGGAGCCTCGTCCTCACCGGAAGTGTAAATGGAGTCGTTCCCAAGTCAGGGAGCATGGCTTACGATACGAGTAAGAGTGCACTCAATCATCTGGTGCGTGAACTTGCGGTTGCCTATGCCCCCTTGATTCGCGTTAATGGGATTGCACCTGCAACAGTTATCGCCGGCAGCAGCATGTTCGGACGTGCGCGTGTGGTCAATTCTTTACGCAAGTACTCACTGCCTTGCAGTTCTAGTGAATCCACGAACACATTACGCGAGCGGCTCGCAGATTTTTATGCTGGGCGAACGCTCACGGGGCAGCGCGTGACAGCCAAAGATCAGGCCGAGGCTGCAATGCTTTTGGCCAGCAGCAGGCTTGGAAAAACCACAGGACAAATCCTAACCGTCGATGGTGGACTTAAAGGCGCGTTCCTTCGCTAATGCCCAAGTATACGATGAGGGACATAGGGAGCTTCCAGCCTAGCTATCTCTTCGGCAGAGAGTTCAAGAGAAACGCTGCGAACAGCACTTTCTAGGTGGGGCAATTTTGATACTCCGACAATGGGAGCCGTTACTCCTGGTTTTGACAACAGCCATGCCATGGCTATTTCAGCGGGTGGGTCCCCGCGCTCATCGGCGAGTTTTCGCAGAGCATGAATAACATGGGCGTCCTCAGGGGCGGTATAGCGTTCGTGCATAAGCTCATCACTCTTGGCTCGTGGAGTGGAGAGTGGATCTTCGAGAGACTCCGCACGGGCCAGTAAGCCGCGGGCCAGAGGGGACCAGGGCAGAACTGCCAGTCCTTCTTCCTGGCAGAGGGGGATCATTTCCCGTTCCTCTTCGCGGTACATGAGGTTGTAGTGGTTTTGCATACTGACAAACCGGCTCCATCCGTTGAGCACAGCAGTACCTAGCATGCGCGCCAGTTGCCAGGCATACATGCTTGAAGCTCCGATGTAGCGCACCTTGCCCTGTTGGACGAGCATGTCCAAGGCGGCAAGGGTCTCTTCGATGGGCGTGTTTTCATCGTAGCGATGAATCTGGTACAGGTCAATCGTTTCGACTCCCAGCCTGCGCAGGCTGGCTTCGCACGACTGGATAATGTTCTTCCTCGAGAGCCCTCCAGAATTGGGTGCATCCCGAAGGGGAAAGAATACTTTTGAGGCCAGTATGATTTCATTCATGTTGCCGTAGCGTTTGAGGGCACGGCCTGTAATTTCCTCGCTCACACCATTGGAATAAATGTCGGCCGTATCGAAGAAGTTGATACCAAGCTCAATCGCGCGCCTGAAAAATGGTTGAGAGGCCTCTTCATCTAACAGCCAGGGCTGCCAGGAACGGTCTCCGAATGACATGCATCCAAGTGCAAGGCGTGAAACGGTGATGCCTGTATTTCCCAAATGGGTGTATTCCATGATAAAATCCAGAATTAATATCTGATATTGAGAGCAATCTTCACGGTCCACCGAGCTATTGGTTGTCCTGAACCAGCCCTGTATGGATTGGACGGGGCTCTCATATTTGACCTGACTAAACGGTTTCCGGTCGACTGGTGAAAGTGTTGCCCCTGCTTCCGATTCCCCAGAATATACACAGGACTCGGTGAAAACGATTTAAAATACGGTTCTGTCAATTGCAACCCTACATTAGCCCATCGGGCAAGGAAAGTGGATTTTGAATCTGCCTCAGTGAGTAAGTAGGTTGTTACAGAGGCGGAACAAAGGAGTCGAAAACGACAGCGTTTTTTCTACTGGTCTGCAGAATATAGATTTCATATAAAAAAAATTGATAAATTCCCGGTATCTCCTAGCCAGCCAACCCGCAGTTAAGAGACGGTCCTTAGGCCATCAAAAATGTCACTTAGCATTCAGCCCAAGATAGAGGTTTTTAGATGAGAAAAGTATATGCACTGATTTTTGGCGTTGTAGTCATTTTGGCATCCTCTCAGTTTGCGAATGCGCAGGATTGGGGGCGTATTGAAGGCACCGTTTATGTTACAGATGGCACCGTGGCAACGGATGCAACGGTTAACCTGGTGGGTTTGAACTACTCCCAGCAAGTCGATGAATCTGGACAGTACGTGTTTGAGGAGGTGCCCTCCGGTTCAGTACTTCTACGTGTTACGAGCCCGCGTTGGGGACGGAATTCAATGACGGTCACAGTTGTGGCAGGGGAAACGACGGAGGCAGATATTGAAGTCTTACGTCACTTCCACCTGGAAGAGATTGTTGTCTCGACAGGTCCCACAGCTCTTACCCGCTCCGAACTGATCAATCCGGTAGGAGTTCTGACAGATCAGGATCTGGTCGAATCAAGTGCGCTTAGCCTAGGCGAATCTTTGAAGGAGATGCCGGGAATTTCATCAACATATTTTGGTCCGGCAATCAGCCGACCGATTATTGGTGGGGTTGGAGGCAGCAGAGTGAAAATTCTTCAACAGGGCGTAGATACAGGTGATCTTAGTGATCAGGGCGCAGATCATGCAGTAAATATTGATGCTTTTGATGCTGGGCGGATTGAGATCATTCGCGGACCAGGTGCGCTGTTGTACGGAAGCAATGCAACCGGTGGGGTCATAAACATTCTTGATGGTCGGGTTCCAAATGAGCGACCGACAGGATTTGTTGGAGGAACCGTAATGGGCAGGGTTGGATCGGTAGCTGATGAGCGGAGTGGGGGTGGAAATGTGTCCGGAGCTTTTGGAAATTTCGTTTGGCGTGCACGTGCCCTGGTGCGCGAAAGTGGTGATGTTGCGACACCTGAATTCATGCCGGAAGAAGAGCATGATGAACATGGTGAAGAAGAGGAACATCATGAGGAGGAGGAGGAACATCATGAGGAGGAGGAACATCTTGAGGAGGAGGGAATGCATGGAGAGCATTTAACAAGTGTCGAGAACTCCGGGAGTTCGCTGACAAGAGGATCATTTGGTTTATCCTGGATTGGTCGACGTGGATATATTGGCGGTGCCGTGACCATGCATAATAACAGTCATGGTGTGCCTGGACATGCTCATCACGAGGAGGAGCATGAAGAGGGGGAAGAAGAAGGTCATGAAGAAGAAGGTCATGAGGATGAAGGCCATGAAGAAGGAGTGGAAGAAGTGACGGCAGACCTAACCTCCAGGACATATGATCTTGAAGGTGCGTACCGCTTCTCCAACACGATATTTCGAGGAATACGCTTCAGGGCCGCGCTCACCGACTACGAAAATGCCGAGCTGGAACATATCGAAGAAGGTGAGGAGGGGTTTAGCACTATTTTGGGCAATGATCAGCTGGAGGGTCGTTTGGAAGTGGATCATGTACTTGCGAGCAATATGACGGGGGTTGCCGGCATACAGATCGAGGACAGTGAATTGACGACTGAGGGGAGTGAGGCTTATCTGCCAAACACGTTATCTACCGGTATTGGCATATTTGCGCTTGAACGCGTTGATCTTGACGCATTGAGGTTTGAGTTTGCTGGTCGAATGCAATGGCAGTCACATGACCCAAGAGAATCTGAGCTTACAGCAAGATCCTTCTCGGCTTTAAGTTTGAGTGGAGGCGTGAACTACGAAAGAAGTGAGGGCATTGTATTCTCGCTCAGTTGGGCCCGTGCGGCAAAAATGCCGGATGTGGCGGAATTATACGCCCAAGGGTTGCACACAGCAACACGTGCTGTGGAATTAGGCAATCAAGATCTTGAGGTTGAGACTACCAACGGAGTGACGCTTTCCAGCCAGATCCAGGCAGATCCTTTGAAGGCAACGATCAGCGCATACACAAACCACACGGACGACTTTATATATCTTGCACCGACAGGACAGGAAGACGAGGGCAGTCCAATCTACCAGATGAACCAGGCCGAGGCCAGGATTTCCGGGGTGGAAGTGGATACAAGGTTTGAGCTGCTGCATGGTCAAGCGTCGCACCTGGTGCTGCGTCTATGGGGCGATTATGTAAGGGGGCGATTGGTCGCGAATGAACAGGACCTGCCTCGCATGCCTCCCTTGCGTGTAGGAGCGGGACTGCGGTACGAGTTCGGTGATTTTGATGTTGACTTCTCCGTGAAACATGTGACCGATCAGGAACGGGTTTTCCCGGGAGAGGAGGAAACCCATGGCTATACAATGATCAATGCCACAGCCAGGTACCGCTTAATTTTGGGCTCTACAGTTCAGAATATCTCCCTGCAGGGTATGAATTTGACAAATGTTCTGGCAAGGGAGCACACATCGTTTGTGAAGGGCCTGGTACCACTACCGGGTAGGGATATCCGGTTATCCTACACGTTTGTGTTCTAGCACGGAATATTGTGGTTGAGCTACTCATTCGCCTCTCAGAATATGTCGGAATATGTTGAGTGCACGGTTAACCCGGCAGGCGGCAGGAGTATACGCCGTCCGTCGTTGATATGTTATTGATCCAAGCCCGATTTTGAGCGTACGGGGTGATCATGGGAATCCATACTAATTTGCTTGTCGGTTAGAATCTGTTGTTGTTGTGCTAGATCCTCTTTTTGAAGTTCCTCTCAAATTCCGGCACTACTTTAAGGAGCGCGGGCCAAAGCCCTCTGCAGGTGAAATATTGTCGGCACCGGTGCAGACAAATGCAGGTTTGGATCCCTATGACCAGCCTCTGACACGTCGAGAGGCCACGCATCTGTTTCGAAGAGTCGCATTTGGGGGCAACATTGCGCAGGTAGAAGCGGCTGTCGGGCGTTTAGCCCCCGAGGCAGTACATCAGATTGTGCAGGATGGACTCCAAAGCCCGATGCCGGCCCCGCCTTCCTGGCACGAGGACTGGCCGCCGTGGAGTGGATCAGACACCATCAAACAGGCTTATTTTGACAAGCAGTTTGGTTGGGCAGCGGAGCTTTCAGCTATCTGGCTTGCTCAGATGGTCGAAAATGGTCTACGTGACCGAATGACGCTTTTTTGGCACGATCACTTTGCAACAGAGCGCGCTACATATTTCTACGCAATTCTGGCCCACAAGCATCTCACTACACTGCGCAAACACGCATTGGGGAACTTCAAGGATTTCGTGGTTGCCGTTGGTATCGATCCTGCGATGCTGATATATCTTGATGGAAGACTCAGTACACGGCAAAGTCCTAACGAAAACTATGCAAGGGAGCTCGTTGAGCTATTCACCATGGGGCAGTTCGACAAACATGGTAATCCTAACTATACGCAGGACGATATTGTCGAACTGTCGCGTGCACTGACAGGTTATCAGGTAGACTATAAATATCTCAGGGCGCATTTAACACAGAGTTTGCGGGATACCACAAACAAGACCATCTTTGGCAGAACCGAGCGGTTTGACTTTGGGGGAGCGCATCTAGTGCTTTTCGAGGAACGTGCCCCTCAGATTGCTGACTTCATGGCACGCAAGCTGTACAAGGAATTCGTTTACGTAACACCGCACGAAGCAGTCGTCGAGCAGCTTGCCCAATGTTTTCTCGACAACAATTTTGAAATCGCTCCGGTGCTGGAAGCCCTGTTCTCCAGCCGTCATTTTTACTCGGAGGAGGTGATAGGGGCACAAATAAAGAGCCCGGCCGCAATGTTTGTTGGCATTCTGCGGGCTTTCGGGCAAGGTGTTCCTCCACGTTCTGGATTGAATACCATTCGTTACGGGATGGAGCGCCTTTCTCAGAATATTTTTGACCCTCCCAGCGTCGCCGGTTGGCCCGGGTATCGGACTTGGGTTTCGACATCCTCGTTGCCTGAACGATGGTCGCAGCTCAGTCAGCTGTTACAGTCGACTCAATTCGGAATATTCAGTTTGAATGGCGTTCAGCTTGCCCGGGAACTTGCGGATGAAAATGACGATCTGGCGGTATTTAAAGTTCCGGTGGCAATAGCCGAACACCTTTTGGCTGTACCACTTGAGGACATCTCTATCGATGCACCTCCGGAATTTGCCGGAGATCTGATCACCCATCCAATTCCGGACGAGATACAGAATGGCCCGGGCTATGTTCTGGATCTGACGCGCATATTTCTCCGCGGTTTTCCATGGTACAGTTGGAAGCTTAGCCGACAGGGAATCGCGTACCAGACGATGGAATACATCAGATGGATAGCCGGGTTACCGGAGTATCAGCTCACCTAGGAATCATGGAGCACGGCGTAAGTGAACGATTTGGAAGCTGCCTGGAGCACGGTTGTGCACATACGGATGAGCACAGCCTGTGGTCACGAAGGAATTTTCTGACCAGTCTGGGACATGCCATCGGCTCCTCAATAGTGCTTGGTTCCACGACGGTCAATGCACTGGCAAAATCCCCTGTGCTGGATATACTCAACGGCCATAATTCCGAGAGGATATTGGTCCTGTTGCAGCTTGGAGGGGGGAATGACGGTCTGAATACAGTTATTCCAGTTGAGGATGGATATTATTTTCGTGCACGCCCGACGCTGTCTATCCCCAAAAATGTAGCCCTGCCATTGACGGATACGCTGGGGTTGCATCCTGCGTTGAAAACGTTGCGTGGGCTCTACGATGATGGGCAGATGGCCATCATCCAGGGAGTTGGATATAAAAATTCAAGCTTATCGCACTTTCAGGGCACCGACAACTGGATGTCGGGCACTGAATCGGTCGGGCATGATGTATCTGGATGGGTAGGGCGAAAGTTGGAGTTCAGTCATCCCGACTTCGAAACAAAACCACGCGAATATCCTCTAGCCGTGCAGGTAGGAGGTATTTCCTCGCGCTTGTTCGACGGACATGAGCAGGGCATGGGTATGACCATGGCCAATGTGGACGTATTTCGGAGGCTTGTGCGTACGGGTCGGTTGTTTGACGAAAAATCTGCTCCCGACAACGCTTATGGCAATGAGGTTGCTTTCGTGCGCCGTATTGCCAATGACACATTTACTTACGGCAAGGCAGTCCAGGAAGCTGCTTCGAGGGGGACCAACGCTATTTCGTATCCGCGGGTTGTGCCAGCATATCTCACCGAGAGACTTTCCACAGTTGCCCGTCTCATCAAAGGGAACCTTGGGGCTCGGGTGTATCACGTTGGCTTGGGGGGATTCGACACACATGGTTCCCAGGGTAGTGTGTATGGCCGTCACGCAACACTGCTGAGAGCTATGGCGGAGACGGTCAATGCCTTCCTCAATGACTTGGGGGAACGCAGTAAGGAGGTGCTGGTCATGACTTTTTCGGAGTTCGGCAGGCGGGTAAACGAGAACGGCTCGGATGGGACCGATCATGGTACTGCAGCGCCGTTGTTTCTATTTGGTCCAGGGGTCAAAGGTGGGCTCCTAGGCGATGCGCCTTCGCTTCGTGATTTGGATGCTCATGGCAATCTTAAGTATGGGATTGATTTTCGCGCTGTTTATTCAACGGTGTTGCAGCACTGGTTTGGTTTCACAGGTCCTACCAGTGCACAGGTTCTGGGTGAGTCATTCGATCCACTGGACGTTATTGCCAAGCCATCTGATCCAATATATACCGGAGCTGAGCGTACAGCTGAAGTGCCCATTTCTATTGTATTACATCAGAATTACCCCAACCCATTCAATCCAGCGACGACTATTGAGTACCGACTTGGAGCGTATGGTAGGGTCACGCTTAACGTTTTTGATGTAACGGGTCGACGGGTAAAGACGTTAGTGGACCGGACGCTGCCTCCCGGACAGCACTCAGTTCAGTTTGATGCTGCGGGACTTCCAAGTGGGACTTATCTCTACCAGTTGCGTGTGGGCACTCAAGTAGCCTCGCGCAGAATGGTATTGCTCAGGTAGGAGGTTCTCCAAGCTATATACCCTGTGGTGGCCAGACCGAGGTAAAGCGCATAGAGTAGAAGCGTAGGATAGAGTTCAGTTGCTATATAGAGACCAACATAGATCGCGTCAGCAACAATCCAGACAAGCCAACTCTCGAGGATTTTACGGGCAGCCATCCAACTGGCAATTACACTGAGTGTAGTGGTTAGGGCTTCTGTTAGTGGGTAGGGTGATCCGGTCAAGTATTCAAGCAGCAGTGCGAACCCTGTGGTCCCCATTAGGGTCAATAAAAGAAGTATCAAACCAACAACTGGACGGAGGCGGGTGACCATCAAGGTTCCGCCTTCGGGGCCTCCGGTTAGCCAGGCCCGCCATCCATAGATAGATATGCCAACGAATAACCCCTGGAGGAGCATGGTGGTGTAGAGGCGGGTCTCAAAGAACACAACGGCAAAAAGCAGGCTGCTGATGATGGCAACCGGCCACGTCCAGATGTTTTGGCGAATATTAAACCACACGCACAGGATGCCCGTAAGCACAGCGACGCTTTCCAGAAGCCGTTCTTCAAGAATTTCCAAGAGTAGATTCACCGGATCTGAATAACGTAAACTGCTCCCGCATCAGTGCTGCCTGTGGTGCCAATCAGTGCAGTCTGGTTGTAAAGGTCAATGGAGTTGCCGAAGGCGGCTTCCCCAATATCTATTATTCCCTGGTAGTGCCATTGTCCATTGTTGCGGGCGAATATGTAGACCACGCGATCGACATTGAAATTCAGACGGAGTTGCTCGTCGTAGCCAACGATAAGGGCCCTATCTCCATACAGCGCTACCTCTGTACCGAAAGCCCCTTTTCGGTAGGGTGTAGGGGGTTCCAGTGTGGCAGTTTTCAGCCAGGCTCCGGTTGAATCGCGGGCGAACAAAGTAGCCTGTCCAGACTCATTCTGTCCGGCCTTGGTCTGTCCAACAAGCAGTTCATCGCCGTGCAGGTCCAGTGAAATGAAAAAATCTTCGATTCCTCCCAGCCGAGCAACCTCTGACCACGATCCATCTTGGTCAGATTCAAATAGATAGACTGAGCCTGCATGCCGATTGAAGTAGGCGCTGCCTGCGACCGCCAAGCGGTCAAGGTGGAGTGCAGCATTACCACCAAAAATACCGGCCGATACTCCACCACTGCCGGTCACTCTATGGGTCAGTGACCAAATGTTGTCGCGTTTTTCGTAGATGTAGGCAGCGCCGTTCATCTGATTGCCGGGTGTTGCATCACCGGCAGTTGTGAAGAGTACGCGACCATCATGTACAGCAACGGCGGCGCCTGCCGGTCCCTCCCGGTTATGGCCGGTACTGGTGAGGCGCCCTGTCTGTGTCCAGTTGCCTGTATCGTACCGTTCAAACACATAGACCGCATTCGAGCGTTCGGCAGCAAAATATTCCTGGCTGCCTGCCACAAGGGCCACGTTGCCATCAAGTGCGACTTTTCGACCAAAAACGAGGCCTTCCTCACAATCTGAAGGGATAAGTCGTGCTGTTTTGTGCCAGTAACCGGTAGAATCCACCAACTCGAAGATATAGGCGGCTCCGGCACCAACCCCACAGGACGCTTCTCCACTTGCCCCAACAATCGCGCGGTTTCCATCGAGGGCTACCGAAGTTCCGAAATAGTTGCCACTGGTCGTGTCTGCATGAGGCAGCCGTGTGATCTGGGCCTGTACACAGAACGTGCAGCCCAATCCCCAAATCAGTATCACTCCGAATTTCAGGAGGTATCTCTGCGCGTAATCCTTCATTGCAACGGTTGACTACTCACGTATATGATCCCCCAAGGATTCCACCAGTGCTTCCCAGCGTGTATACAGGTCGTCCAGCTCTTTTTGGATAGATGCGTATGTGGCACTTGCCTCCTTTGCGCGCACTGGATTCGAGTAAACGTTCGGATCGGCCAGAGCTTTTTCTGCTGCACGCTTACGCAACTCAGCTTCTGCAATAGCCGACTCAGCTTCATCACAGAGCCACTGCTTTTGATGAGGTGTCAGCTCATCTGTAGCAGGTTGTCCATTCATCTGTGCCTCGCGGTATGCGCGATTACGGGCCTCAGCCTCGCGCCGTTTTTCTTCCTTGGTTTTGGGTCCACCGGATCGTGTGCGGGTTTTGCGAACAGGCTTTGTAGTAGCTGGACGATCTAGCCCAATTCGGCTAAGTGATCCATGGTTAAGTGCCCACCGATACTCCGAATAAGTACCCTCATATGTGCGTATCCCCTGGTCACCAATATGCCAGATTACGTTGGCAACATGGTCAAGAAAATGCCGATCGTGGCTTACAACCACAAAGGTCCCGCTGTACTGTCGAAGTGCTTCAATCAATACCTTGATGGACTGGATGTCCAGGTGATTGGTCGGCTCGTCCAGAATCAGGAAGTTGGCGGGATTAACGAGTGTTCTGGCGAGTGCCAGACGACTCTTTTCGCCCCCGGAAAGGGCCTGGACCGGCTTGAATACATCATCACCTGTAAACAGAAATGCCCCAAGAAGTGTGCGCAAGTAGCCCTCTTCGCGCCCGATGGCTTCCCGATTGAGCGATTCAAGCACAGTATCAGTTGCGATCAGTGAATCTGCCTGGTGTTGGGCAAAGAACCGAGTTTCTACGTTGTGTCCTTCCTTACGGGATCCTTCAATCGCCTCGCTTCCAAAAAGAATACGCGCCAATGTTGATTTACCTGCACCGTTCTTGCCGATGAGCGCAATTTTTTGCTGGCGGGTAATCTCGAGGGGTCCAGCTTTGTCAAATACGCACACATCAGTCTCCCCTGCACTGGTATATGTTTTCGAGAATTCGCTTACAGATAGAACCGTACGGCCGGATCGGTTCGGTGACGGAAATCGTATCCGAATCTGTGCATCTGGTGAGTCAGGTGGTAGGAGACGTTCAAGCTTTTCGAGATGTTTTATTCGGCTCTGTACCTGGCGTGCTTTTGACGCTTTGTACCTGAAGCGTGCTATGAAGCGCTCGGCCTGCAGGATTTCGCGTTGCTGATTTTCATAGGCGGCTTGTTCAAGGGTGCGCCGTTTTTCCCGTTCAATCAGGAAGTAATCATAGTTCCCGGCATATTCTGCAATACGCCCGCGATACAGGTGTGCGACAGTGTTGATCATCCTGTTGAGGAAGTACCGGTCATGTGATACCAGAACAACTGTACCGGCATAGCTGCTCAGGTATTGTTCCAGCCAGTCTATGCTGAGGATATCGAGGTGATTAGTGGGTTCATCAAGAAGTAATACATCTGGTCTCTGAAGCAAGATGCGTGCCAGTGATACCCGCATTCGATAACCTCCGGAGAGGGTGTCTACGGGCCGTGTCAGGTCATCAGTTGAGAACCCCAATCCCTCTAGAACCGTCTCTGCACGAGCCTGTGCGGAATGTGCCTCCTGGATTGCCAAGCGTTCGTGGATGGCTTCTAGCTCCTGTAGAATTTTTGTCTGGTTTGCACCGGGAGCATCAAGTGCCTGAGTGAGCGACTCTTCACGATCCTGTAGTGCTTCGATAGCATCAAAGGCGGTCAATGTTTCCTCGATCACCGATCGCCCGGATGTTACTTCTTGTACATCCTGGGCCAGATAACCTGCCGAACCGGAGCGGGCCACTTGGCCGGCATCAGGCTCGAGGTATCCCCCGATTACACGCAGGAGTGTTGTTTTTCCTGCACCATTGGGACCAATCAAACCTATACGCTTACCATCTCCAAGGGTCCAGGTCAGCCCTTCAAGTATCTGGTTTCCCCCAAGTGCAACGTTAATGCCTTGTAGCTGAATCAAGATGCTGAATCAGTATGCGTTACGATTAACAAATCCCTTCCAGATGGTCAAGATCATGATTTTTACATCCAGATACAGGGACCAGTTCTGAATATAGTAGAGATCGTGCTGAATGCGTTTTTCCAGGGATGTATTTCCACGCCACCCATTGACTTGTGCCCAGCCGGTGATCCCTGCTTTCATTTTATGTCGCAGCATATAGCGTGGAATGCGGTTCTTGAAATCCTCAATAAATACTGGTCGTTCTGGTCTCGGGCCAACGACGGACATATCTCCTTTCAGCACGTTGATGAACTGAGGCAGTTCATCAAGGGAGGTACGTCGAAGAATACGGCCGACCGGAGTTGCTCGATTCTCACCCTTTTGGGCCCAGACAGCCCCGGACTCTTTCTCGGCAGCAACAGGCATGGAGCGAAACTTCAACATGTTGAAGCACAGGCCATTGAGCCCCATGCGTTCTTGTTTGTAAAGCACGGGGCCCTTCGAAGAAAGTAGCACTAACGCGGCAATTACGAGCAAGAGCGGTGAAAGAATGATTAGTATCAGTAAAGAAAACACAACATCCAGACATCTTTTGACAAACCTCCGAAAATCTATTGGCGCCTCATCAATGATATGCAGTACAGGGAGACCACCTACGTCGGTAATGCGGCTGTTGATGATATCATGTTGCAGAAGGTCTGGTACCAGGCAAACATGCACGAGGCGTGTAGAGAGTGAGCTGAGAAGCGTTTCGATTTTACCAACTGCATGGAGGGGCAGGGCGATATAAACGTAATGGATTGGGTTCTCTGCCGAATCAAGCAGTAGCAGCACGTCATCCACTTTTCCCAAAACGTCGGGGTCTTCGGTTTTGTGATCATCCAGGAAGCCGATCACCTGGAATCCCATCCATGGATAAAGCTCAAAGGATTTAGCGAGCCGTCTTCCTGCAGTTCCGGCTCCGACGATAAGGACGCGCCGCAGGTGGCGCCCGCGCCGCCGTGCGCTTCGTACATAAAAGTATATGCACAGCCGCAGCGTAACCATAGAGATTGGAGTCAGTGCGGCAAAGAGTAGAATGGTCAGGCGCGAAACATTGAAGTCACGGTAGAATGACAAGAAAGCCATTGTTATGATTAGCGCCAGGCCGACAGACTTCGCTACACTTCGTATCAGTGTGGTCCAGCGCTGAGCGCGATCCGGAACGTAAAGGCCTGAGGCCCAGAAAGTGAGTGCAGCGGAAATCAGAATCCACGGAAAAAATGTCAGATACCGACTCAACGGATGCCACTCGGGAAGGGGAACCGGCCAGTTGACGAGGACCTCGAACCGGAGGTAGTAGGCAGCAATCCAAGCGCAGCCAACGAGCAGCATATCCATGAAGAACAGCAGTTGTTGGTAGAATCGACTCTGTTCCTGCAGCATTGGGGGTTATGTATATCTGGAAGTGTTGTACCTGACGATGGGAAATCGCGTTTATTCCGAGGACTTGACAAGCTGCATTGCGGTGTGCAGCAGCACGTTTGCCCCTCGAACACAGGCTTCCCATGGTGTATACTCACGGAACGAGTGGCTGAATCCGCCTGCGGAGGGAACGAATATCAGGCCGGCTGGACAAAGGGTTGCCATCGACTGGGCGTCATGTCCAGCCAGTGAGGGCAGGCGCCGGCTGGACAGTCCGAGCAGGTCAACCGATGATTCGAACTGTTCAATAATTGCAGATGCCATTTTGCGTGCAGTAACAGATTCGAGGTGTTGGAAGTCAACCTTCAGACCAAACTTTACAGATATGTTCAGAGAGGCTTCCCGCAAGGCCTGTTCCAGCTCAGCTGCGCGTGTAGCATTTTCGCTGCGCAGCTCCATGAATACTGTGACTCTGTTGGCTACAATATTGAAGGCTCCTGGTGAGAAGTCCATACGCCCTACTGTGGCAACGCAATCCGAGTAAGCGTCCATTACAGTTTCCCGGACCATGAGGCAGAACTCGGCAGCGCCCAATGCCGCGTCGCGGCGTTTGTTCATGGGAGTTGTACCAGCGTGATTACTTTGTCCCAGGAACGTAACTAGGTACATGTGAATGCCGACCATGCCGGTCACTACACCAATATCAGTCCTGCTGCGCTCTAGGCGTGTACCTTGCTCTATATGCAGTTCCAGGTAACTTTGCAGGTTTTCCGCTGGTCGGGTAGCGGACAATAGGCCATCGATCGATAGTCCGGCCCTTTGTAGTGCCTGTCGAAAAGCTTCTGGATCTCCTCTGGGATTGGTCAAATCCTTCCGGGTCAGCTGTCCTGACATGGCGCGACTTCCAAGAAGTGAAACCCATGTTCCTTCCTCATCTGTGAAGTCGATGACCTCAACAGGCACGTCTGAGTCCGCTCCATGATCACGCAAGACCTGCAATACTTCGAATGCTGCTGCAATGCCCAGTGCACCGTCAAATCGCCCGCCATTCGCTACGGAATCGAGATGCGAGCCCAGTAATAGCACAGGTTTTTTTGCCTCAGAAGGAGTATGACACGCAGAAAGGTTGCCTGCATTGTCTTCATGGATCGAAAACCCTCGTTCCTGGATCATTTCGCGGAACGTTTCCCGTGCAGCTAAATGTGCCTCACTCAACGCTGGCCTGTTCAGTCCGCCCTCCGGCGTAGCTCCATCCCGTGTAAGTCGTGAGAAATCCTCCAGAAATCGCGTCTCGTTGACGCGTATGGCATCTCTCGGGGTTGTCATTTTTTGCATCTGTTCGCAATGCGAATATCCTGCATCAGGTTGAATGCAAATACAGTGCGGCGTGCATGCTATACCGACCCTTGTAAAAGTGACGTAATGGTTTACGCGTTTATGGCCATATGTTCAGGCAATCGTGGGCGATCCGTCAGTCTGGAATACACCTAGCGCGATGTCTATGGCCCGAACTGAGTGTGTGAGTGAACCGCAGGAAAGGTAATCCACCCCCGTTGTTGCTATGACGGGAGCCGTTTCCAGGGTAACACCACCTGTTGCCTCGGTCTTTATTCGACCGCCAATGCAATTTACGGCCTGCTTTAACTGTGAGCAGTCTATTGTGCCATCAGCATAACGTACTGCCATATTATCAAGAAGAAGTACATCAATCAATTCGGCAACGGTGAGTGCCTCCTCGACTTCTGCCATCGTACGGGCTTCTACGTCGATCAGGTAATGGGGTAGTTTCTCTGCGGCACGGCGCACAGATGCTGCAAGGCTTCCAACGGCCTCAATGTGGTTGTCCTTAATCAGGATTCGATCATAGAGACCTATTCGATGATTGGTGCCTCCCCCCAACACGACCGCCCATTTGTCCAGGAGTCGTAGTCCAGGGGCTGTTTTACGCGTGTCGCGAACAAGGGTCTTGCTTCCTCGCACGCTCCCTATCATGGCCGCGGTTGCAGTGGCAATACCACTCATCCGCTGCAGGAGGTTCAAGGCCAGGCGTTCAGCTGTAAGTATAGAACGCAGGGGGCCGGTGACAGTACCGATTACCGTTTCTGCCGGTACATGGCTACCCTCTTCGAAAGCCCAGTTGCACGCCACGGTTGGATCAACCAAGGTGAATGTGTATTGGGCCGCCATCAAGCCGGCTACCACGCCATTCTCCCGCATTACCAGATTTCCCTGGCCTTGATGATGTTCTGGTATTAATGCGTTTGATGTGATATCACCTTTGCCGATGTCTTCCGTCAAAGCATTCCGAAGAATGCACGTCAGGCTTTTTGGTGACAAATAGCTGGGGAATGGTTCACTGGCAGGCATGAGGGCACTATGCCGCCGCGTTAAACTTGCCAATCTGGTCGAACCGCCTCAGGCGTTGATTCAGCAGGTCTTCCGTAGATAGTTTTTTCAGTTCTTGCAGAGTCTCGCAAATGGCTTGACCAACATACTTATATGTTGTTTCTGGGTCGGAGTGTGCACCGCCCAGTGGCTCTTTCACGATTTGATCAACAATGCCTACATCAACAAGGTCAGGCGCTGTGAGCTTTAGAGCACGTGCTGCTTCTTCCTTGTAATCCCAGGACCTCCACAGAATGGATGAACAGCTTTCCGGGGAGATTACCGAGTACCAGGCGTTTTCCAGCATAAGCATCCGATCACCAACTCCGATGCCCAGTGCGCCGCCTGAGGCTCCCTCCCCAATAACGACGATAACAATAGGGACTTCAAGGCGAGCCATGACAAACAGATTGCGGGCAATCGCTTCAGCCTGCCCACGCTCTTCTGCATCCATACCAGGATAGGCTCCGGGTGTATCCAACAGGCAGACGATGGGTTTGCCAAACTTTTCTGCAAGCTGCATATGTCGTCGTGCCTTTCGGTATCCCTCTGGATTAGGCATCCCAAATCGGCGATAGCGGCGTGTTTTTGTGTCTCGCCCCTTTTGGTGGCCTACTACGAGTATGGTATGATCCTGATAGTTGTAGCGATTGCCGCACAGAGTAGCGAAGCCACTAATAATTGCCGGATCGTCCCCGAAGTATCTGTCTCCGTGTAATTCCATAAACCCCTGTGTAAGCGCAGAGATGTAATCACTGGTGTAGGGTCTCAGGGGATGTCTGGCAATCTGCACACGTTGCCAGCGAGTCAGGTTGCCGTAGACGGAAGTGCGTAACTCCCGAATACGCGTCGCAAGTGCGTTGATTTCGTCAGAAAGATCAACCTCGCTCGTTTCGATGGACCGCATTTCGTCAAGCTTTTGTTCAAGCTCAACGATCGGTTTCTCGAAGTCCAGCAGGAATTTATTGGATTTCTTATGCATCCTTGACCTTGGAAGGGGCAGAATCAACAAGTGCAAGGGAGGACTGTTCCTAAGCCGGTGCCCGCAGGGCGCGTATGGCGATGAACCAGTCCAATATGGCGGATTGATTCCGTACGTAGTACCAGTATGCCTGTTCGATTTCTTCCGTCGGACGTCTGATACTTGGTCCAAGCATTTCGCTGACCGCAAATACACCTGGCTGCAGTTGCCATTCGGCAGGAGGGGTAAACCCACTTCCCTCGTGGAAACCGATTAATGGGCGCTGTCCTTGCAGAACCGCACGCCATTGCCCGGTACGTTCACTTCTGCGCATCCACCGGGAGCGCGGACCAGCCATCCTGGCAGCAAGCCAAACGACCGGGTGAATAACTGCTCCGGCCAGGGCAGCCATGATGTCGGATACTCGGCGCGCAGTATATGACCGCAACGCTCCAATAACCTCCTCGGCTTCAAGAAGGGGCTGTTTGCCCAGCTTTTCAATGGATGTTTTGCCGATCATGTGGTCCTGCCCCGCATCAACTATATGCGTTTGCACGGGGAGTCCGGCAAGCTGCTGCATAAGTGCAAAAATTTTCTTGTTCGTCAGACTCGCGGATGCAAAAATCACTGACTCAATGTCATGTACACGCACAATGTCACCCAACTGATCATAGTCACCAAAATGAGGCAGTGTAGAGGACACGTTGTATGCACCGTCATGTGTTGCAACTCCCACCAGTGTGTGCTGTGGCATCTGCTGTACAGCGAGAATATCAGCGTCGGAAAGATTCCCTACGACGAGTGTACGGCGGCGCGGGCGCTGGTGGGTTCCGGGAATCAGACGCACAGCAGACAGGACTAGCAAACAGGCAGGCAGACTGGCCATCACAACTGCACGGGAAAATGCCACTTGTTTTACAAAGAATGATAGCGTAGCCAGCGAGGTAACTGCAGTCACCAGTCCTAGAAACACGAGCCCCAGACGTGGCTTGCGTACCCGGTACCCTCCCAAGGCAGCGATCATGCCAACAGTAATCAGGGCGAATAGTGGAGACAAGCCCCAATAGAAGAGTGGCGGAAATTGCGTTCCGGTCTGGATGGATCGAAACAACCCCAGTGCAGCTACAACCCCAATGCATAACATCCAGTCACGCACAGCTGCATGGCGCAGCACGTTTCCAAGCGCCGTCGCTATCCCCCGCACAACGACGGCCAGATGTAAAACCCACAGAAAGGCCTTGGGATAATCTTCACTCAAATGCTTTCTGGCAAAGCGAACCATCGCGCTGTGAAAGAGGCGCACGTACTTGAGGTCTCCCTTTTTTGTACTCTCACCTTTGTAGTGAATGATCTGGGTTTCTGGTGTGTAGTAGATCGCCCAGCCGGCTTTCTGGATTCGATAGCACAGATCCAGGTCTTCGCCATACATGAAAAATTTCTCGTCAAACAAGCCGGCGCCGCCAGGGACGGTCTTGTTGTTTGTTGATCCCGTGAGCGCAGTACTTCGCACGAACATGCAGGAACCGCTCAGCGCGTCAACCTTTGCCACTTCACTCTGAGGCAGGAAGGTGAGGTTGTAGCGGCCAAAAATCCTACTCCGTGGAAATATCCGACTGAGCCCGGTCATGCGGTAGAATGCAATTTCGGGGGTAGGGAATGACCGGCGACTTTCCAAAGCAAAGGTTCCGTCGGGATTAAGAATACGGCATCCCATAGCCCCTGCGTCTGGGTGGGCGTCCATAAAGTTTGTGAGCACGCTTATTGTGTCTTCCTCAACAATCGTGTCCGGGTTCAGGATGAACAGATACTCTCCGCTTGCTACACGTATCCCTTGGTTGTTGGCTGCAGAAAACCCTACATTCGAGCGATTAGCAATGACAACGACTTGAGGGAACTCTTCACCTAACATACTGACGGATCCATCCACCGAATTGTTATCAATCACAATTATTTCGGCAGGAATGTCAGCCAATGATCGTTCGACACTACGGAGGGCCTGGCGAAGCAAGTCCCTCACGTTATAATTAACGATGATCACCGATACCTTCAGAGGTTCGTATGATGTGCCGGCGCCTGCTGCCGGTGGAAGTGGCTGGTTACCGGTCATGCCTCAAGAACCCATTCAACACGATTTTGCTCCAGTAACAAATAGTTGGTTCTATCACGAATATTGTGGATAGAGTTCAAGCCCTCCACAGAAGAAGAGAATTGCAACCCTGAAGTTTTCAAATCTTCTGTATCCTCTGCCGATGGTTTTGACTTCCTGGATTTTGCCGTTGATTCGTTCTGCTTTGGCGTTGGACTGTTCATGACAAAGTGCGTTGCAGACGCCGTCAAAATGTCGTTCAAACATCTCTGCAATTTTGATCACTTCCTTTACAGCTGCGTCTTGAACACTGGTAAGCCAGAGTTCAAAATACGTCTTCGCTTCGGCGAAGGAACTACATTCAAAGATCCCTTTGAATTCTTCACGTAACCGCCAAGCGAAACTGACCTGGAGATTGGATTCCTGGATGATTTTGAAGATCTCATCTTGCTTTTTGGTACGGTTCTCTTCATTCTTCAAAAGCACATAACGTGTCCCTTTCAATTCGGAATGCGTCTTCACTTCCCGCCTGCGTACCCGGTTGATCGCTTTATTGAGATACTGGATTAAGTGAAAGCGATCATGAATCAGGGTCGCTTTGGGAAATGCATGCTTTACGGCCCCGATATAGGCCTTCAACATATCCGTCGTAACCGTCTCTACATCCTCCTTGATTTTCGCAAAAATGCGGTCCAATAGCGCTATAGTGCCCTTTTTGGTCCGTCCCTCGCCTACATCAATGACCACACCCCGCGTAGCATCACTGACGATGGTCGCATACACATGGTTCCGCTTCATGGACTTCTCATCGATGCTTACATGCTGAATTCCCCGCAGGGATCGTCGCCGCAGTCCACGCGCAACACTGCGATGCATGATGCGATTGAGCTGGTTAAATCCACACCGAAGCAGCTTCGCCGTTTTCGTCTGGTTCTTGGTTGCCTCCAGTAAATCAATCGCCCAGCGCTCATAGGCATAGGTGACCCGACTGGATGCATCTGCCCAAGGAACCGTAATCGTCTTGATCCCCGCAGATGACTGGACCCGAGGAATCCGACAATGAATAAAACACCTGCATTGAAACCAGTCCAGATGACGCCAGGATCGCTCCTTGCGGTGATCATACAATGTACCGGGTTTGCCAGTCTCTGGACAAACCAGATTCTTCCCCGAATGCGATAGATAAACATCTACACGTTGATCCTCCGTGTCCATGATCACCTTCTCAACTTGCCACTCAGGACTGAGTCTCAAGGTGTATCGCATCATTAAATCTATTATGGTGTCTTGCATGGAAATGATTAAATTTGGTTTACCCAAATTTAATCATTCCACACGAATCGTGATAGAACCTCGAATGTAGTATCACTAACGGGGCCTCTGATACCTGGAATGGATCAACATCTACGCAAGGTGATTGAGATTCAGTCCTCCAGAAAGGAGTCTATAACTATTATCTTAGAGACCTTGGGGGGAGATATCTTGACGGTTGAGCGTATGGTAACAGAACTCAGATACAACTACGATTGCGTATATGTTATCGTGCCAAACGTGGCCATGTCTGCAGGAACAATATTTGCTCTGAGTGCGAATGAGATCTTAATGGATTATTTCTCATACCTTGGTCCCATTGACCCCCAAATCGAAAAGGATGGTCAACTTGTTCCCGCACTATCATATCTAAATCAGTTCGAGCGTCTCAATGAAAAGGCGAAAATGGGGCAAATCACATCAGTCGAATACGCTCTCATAAATAAAATGGATCCAGGAGATTTGTATCAATTTGAGCAGTCAGCGGGACTTTCAATAGAGTTGGCAGAAAAATGGCTTTTCGAGTACATGCTTCAGAGTGTCGGGGATCAGACCAACGGAACTCCATCCACTGACGAAGTGAAAACGAAGGCAAAACATATTGCCACCAGTCTCAACGATCATGAGAGATGGCGTGTCCACGGCCGTGGGATTAACATGAAGACTCTGCGCGAAGAACTTCATCTTCCAGTCAAAAATCTCGCAGATTGCGAGAAATTGCATAAATCGGTCAGGGAATACTCAGATCTTTTGCAAGACTACATACGACGTGAGAGCTTGCCTGCATTTATACATTCTCACGGATATTTTTAACATGGCTACGAAAATTTCCGAAAAAGATACAATGCTCAAACAAAACCCAAAAATAGACAAGAAGCTAGTAGCTGCACACGAAGATTTGGAGAAGGAGCTTCATCGGCTGGGTGTGGATACACGAACGCGATACACCTTCGGGATTCCGATTACGGAAAAACACAGAAATCCAGTTGTATTGATTACGTACTCACGAACAAATAGCACGCGGAGTCCTAGTCAAATTCCAAAATAAAAGTTTGGGGTCTATATACTTGATTGGAATAACATTGCCCACAACTTGTTAGTCCATAGAGTTAATATCTCGAACGGTTCTGCACTCTGCGTGCTTTAATTTCATTGAACCGCTCTAGTGCCAAATCTTTTGCTTCTTGTATTTGGACTCGCGTCATTGCGTCGATGAGGGACTTGATCAAGTTGTCAGTTAACAGGGATAGTCTGATGATTTGCGTTCCCTGCTTGGCTGCGGCGTCATCTATTTTCGCAAATCCCATCTCGGCCAAGCTAGCCTATATGTAGGCTTCCGTGGAGTCCATTTTCACGCCCTGGCCGGCACCATAAACCCTGCTCAGCAGGTACTGCGCAAAGGGGTGTCCCTGCTCCGCGGCTTTCGTAAGCCACTGGACGGCCAGTCTGAAATTCTGGGGGACGTTGTCCCCGTTGTGGTAGGCTTTGCCCAACTCGAACTGCGCCTTGGCGTATCCCTGCTCCGCAGCTTCCCTATACTACTGGAGGGCCAGTCCGAAATCCTAGGGGACATCCTCGCCGTTGTGGTAGGCCTTGCCCAACTCGTACTGCGCGAGGGGATGTCCCTGCTCCGCGGCCTTCCTGTACCAGCGGACGGCTTCCGTGGAGTTTTGAGGAACTCCCTCGCCGACGGAGTAGGCTTTGCCCAGTTCGTACTGCGCCTCGGCGTCTCCCTGTTCAGCTCTTGCTTGCACTTCTTCTATTGATTGCCCTCTGGCGGCCCCTACTGCAACCAAAAGAGCGGCTGCGATGAGTGTGCCCCCGCTGCTGTAGATTTTTTAGCGTACAACTTGCTTCAAACCAGATGCACTACATGAAAGGCTAGGATAGATAGGAAAAAATACCCACTAATGCGGTGGCCCGTCTGTGGTAAATCGGACGTAATCATTCCGGTGGGAATCCAAATCTCCCCGGGCCCTCACACATATCTGGACGAGCGCGCTAACGCATCCGGCTCCTCCCCTGCTATACTGGCCTCTCCCGCGTCAATTTCGCGTATATTTGAGTTCAATATCAATCTCTACCGCATCCGATTCACTATTCTCACATTCCTAAGGAGAGCAACTCCTGATACACATACGCCTCTCCAAAGAAGCTCAGCCAGGGGCTTTCAGGACTTGGCCCGGCAATCAAAATTCCGTGAAATCCAGGCACATCAAGAGCAACATTGCCCTCGAATGGAACGATCTCAGGCAAAAACTGCAGCAGAATATCGTTGCTGATCTGTCGCAGACGACCTCTTTCCGACACAGCGCATGAGCATATAATCGAGGGATCATATCCCTTTTTAGTAAAATGCAACTATGAACAAAACGATTGCCCAGCATAAGCGATCTTTGAGCGGTTAAAACAAGTAAGTAACCATGATCCCGGCTATTGTGGGACGAGAGGTCCGCGCAACTATTGAGGATTTCCTGCGGACGCGCTACAGAATTTCCACCCCCTCCCTTGCACGGGCCATTGATGACTTCATTGAACGTGGTGAAGCCTTCAAAGGAACCTACCTGTCATTCCAGCTTCCCTTTAAGAAAGGCACAAGCAATGGCGAACGCTTCCCCGAAATACCACTGGGCTTTCCACCCTATCTGCATCAGGAACGTGCATTTGAGCGCTTGTCAGCCAATCCACCAAAGCCAACTATTGTAGCCACCGGTACGGGCTCAGGCAAAACTGAAGCATTCCTGTACCCCATTCTGGATTATTGCCGCCAAGTTGCCGGGCAATCTGGAATTAAGGCAATCCTCATCTATCCGATGAACGCGCTTGCTACGGACCAGGCAAAGCGGATCGCGCATATCATCTATGAGAATCCCAGTCTTAGGGATAAGATTACAGCCGGTCTCTATATCGGCGGAAAAGGCGCGACTTCACGGCGCCAGATGACCAAGTCCGGTATCATATCCAGTAGATACGCCCTGCGTGAATCACCGCCGGATCTGCTCCTGACGAACTACAAGATGCTGGATTACCTCATGATCCGGCCAACCGATACAGATCTTTGGCGAGGAAACCACCCTGGTACATTACGCTATGTTGTGGTGGACGAACTCCACACCTTTGATGGAGCCCAGGGAACAGATCTAGCTTGTTTGTTACGGCGCCTAAAAGCACGGCTTCGGGCCACAGATTTGTGCCCAGTCGGGACATCAGCTACCCTCGGTAGCGACTCAAGCGATGAGCTGCGTACCTATGCTCAAACGATCTTTGATGCAAAGTTCGATGACGAGGCCATAATTACGGAGGCACGGCTCGAGCCAGGCGAGTTCCTGATGGATTCATTAATCAGGCGATTCAATTTTCCAGGGCATGAAGAATTGGTACCCTCGGATCAATTCGAATCTATTGAAGCCTACATCGGGGCTCAGTATAAAGCCTGGTTCGATTCAGATACTCCCAGCAGCGCAATCACATCGGATGAATGGCGTGCGCAGCTCGGTGAGCAGCTCCGGCAACATGCAGCCTTCCAAAATCTAATCAAGATTGTCGGTGATAAAACCCTTCCGAGCGATGTTGTAGCCGAGCAATTGGCCGCTGCTGGTGGACGAGAGGCGTTGACGAAGTCTGAGAATATGCGTGTGTTCGAGAGTTTGTTGGCCCTCGTCAGCTATGCACGCGATCCAAAAAACGCGATACGCCCACTGCTTGATGTGCGTATCCAATTCTGGATGCGAGAGCTGGCCCGAATGGTTGCATCCATCGAAAAACAACCCCAGCTGACTTGGAGTACAGACTTAGCGGACGAACAACAAACGAAGTATGCACCCTTAGCCTCCTGCATTAAATGCGGGAATGCAGGGTGGCTGGCGACACAGAAAATAATCAGTGAGACGCCAAACCTGAAACTCCAACTCATTTATGACGCCTATTTTGGCAAGCGCTCAGATCTAAAAGTCATTTACCCAGATGCTACCCCATCACCACTGGAAATAGGCTCCAAACTGTGTGTAAAATGCCTTTCAATCTATCCCGAACAGACGCCGGAATGTGATGAATGTACAGAGGAGGATACACTCATCAAAGTATATCTCCATTCTTTTAAGGATAACAGTAGGAGGTCTGGGATTCAACTCGAGTGTCCGTACTGCAATGAATCCAACCAACCTGGGATCTTTGGCTCCCGAGCTGCCAGCCTTTTGTCGATAGCCCTCGGTCAGACATTTGCCTCCCGGTACAATGAGGACAAAAAGGTCCTGACCTTTTCCGACTCGGTACAGGATGCTGCACACCGCGCAGGCTTTTTTGCTGCACGTACCTACTCGTTTAGTGTTCGGACAGCACTCCTGAAACACCTGAAAACCCTCGACAACGATCAGGGGATAAAAACCGTTGCCGAAGGACTTGTTCAATCACAGTGCACGCAACTGGGAGACGCCTCCTTTGTGGGGACATTTATTGCTCCCAACATGTTCTGGTTGGATGACTACGAAGCATTACGAAAGCGGGGGGAACTGCCAAAGGGTTCTGATCTACCGGACAAGGTTGCAAAGCGCCTTGAATGGGAAGTCTATCTCCATTTCGGGGTTCGTGCTCGACGTGGGCGTACACTGGAGAACACGCTCTCTGCTGCAATTTCAGTAGATCAGGATCTGTTCACCAGTTGGATCCAGGACATTCTGCCCGACCTCAAGGCAAACTATGAGGGCCTCAGAGAGATAGACGAGCGCACATTTAGACAATGCCTAACCGGGCTGATCTATCGCCTTCGCACCGACGGTGGTGTTGTTCATCCCAGGTTAACGAAGTATATCGAGTCCCTGGGAAGAGATCTGCGCAGCATTAGCGATCAAGCAATCCCCTGGATGCCACGATTCAAGTATAAGGGACCATATCCCAGGTTTCTGACAACTGCTTCAACACAAAATTTTCTACCTCTAACGGGATCTAAAAGTAGTTCATGGGTGCAAGGATGGACCCATAAGTGTTTACTCCCGGATGGTATGATTGTCGCCGGACTTGATGCCGCTCTAAGAGAGGTGCTGCTCTCTGCGCCTTCTGACCTACTGAGGCGGTTTGCCTCCAACCGGCACTTGGTCTGGGGGCTTGATCCTGACGCACTTACAGTTACCACAGATGTTTGTCGTTTCACCTGCTATACGTGTCACTACGATGTCAGTGTCCCTGTACGAAGCAAGGATATTTGGCACAAGATGCCCTGTATCAATCACCGATGTACTGGCCGCTTCGAGTTGCAGGATAATTATCAGGTTGATTACTATAAAGCGTTATATGGATCCGGCGATGTCTGCCGCTTCGTGCCCAAAGAGCACACTGCACTCCTTACCGCAAAGCAGCGCGAGCGCATTGAAAAAGATTTTATGCGGGAGGATCGGCGCCCTTGGGACCCGAATATTGTTTCCTGCACGCCAACACTGGAACTCGGTATTGATATCGGCGATCTGTCCACCGTCTTCCTCGGCAGTGTCCCGCCAGCCCAAGCCAATTATGTCCAACGGGTCGGACGGGCCGGACGGCAGAACGGTAACTCCGTTGCGTTTACCGTAGCCAACAGCAGAGCTCATGACCTCTACTTCTTTGCCGACCCTGATGAAATAATCAGCGGCAAAGTGCAGGTGCCAGGGACTTTTCTAAAGGCCCCGGAAATGCTGCAGCGTCAAATGGCTGCATACAGTATGGATATGTGGGTGGCCCAGGTCAAGGGCGCGAACGTGCCGCGCAACCTCAATTCTGTACTTAGCAGTTTGAAAAGACAAGACCCCAAAGCCTTTCCATTCAACTGGCTTGCCTACGTAGACGCCCATGTGGCCGAGCTGACTGAAGGCTTTCAGAAGCTGTTTCAGAGGCCTACTGGCATCGGATTAACCGAATCTGTACTCCAGTTCCTGTATCCTGAAACAACTTCTGGCCCAAATCTCCGCCAAGTTGTACTCCGGGCACTTCAGGAGAGGTACGATAGCAAACGTGACCTCAAGAATCGTCTTGACCGGCTTGCTCGAAGGATCAAAGAATTTGAAGACACTCCGCGTGACGATAATTATGACGAGCAGCGTAAAAATTTCCAATATGAGCGAGCAGCTCTAACACGAATGCGCCGTGCCATCGGCCAAGTCAATGTTTTCAACTTCCTCTCAGATGCAGGCATTTTACCGAACTATGCTTTCCCGCAAAGCGGTACCGAATTAAGCTCAACGATATTTCTGAGTCAGGACAAAGAAGGTACAGTGCCCACGGTTGAAACTTTTGAACGCCCCGGCTACCAGGCCATACGGGAATTGGCACCAGGGAATTTTTTCTATGCAAACGAACGTAAGGTCGAAATCAGTGGAGTCCAGTTTGATAAAGGCGCCGTGCAAACATGGCGGTTCTGCCCGGATTGCTCCTGGTATGCTTTGGAGTCAACTGTTGAAAAAGAAGTAGCGAAGAAGTGTCCGAAATGTAATTGCGATGCTTGGGGGGATCTGGGACAGACCCGGCGACTCGTCAAACTCCGCAAGGTCAGATCAAACTCTCACGAACGCAAAAGCCGTATAGATGACCGGAGGGAGGAGCGCCAGCGTACCCCTTTTGTCGTACATACCCACGTTAAGTTCAACCAAAAAGATGTCACCGTTGCCTATCAGTCCAAAGAAGCAAGCGTTCCCTTCGGTTTTGAATTCATTGAACGGGCCAGCTTCGCAATCATCAATCATGGCCACAGATCTCCAGATGCTCCACCTATGGAAATTGCTGGAAAAGAGGAATCTATTGGTGGCTTCACAATATGTATAACGTGTGGCAAAACCCGACTCCCCCAGCAGGCCTCAGACCACGAATTCTACTGTAGGCATCGTGGGGAAGACACTGACAAACACGTCTCCTTGTCCCTCTATCATGATTTTGAGTCTGAATCTATCCGAATCCTACTGCCCATTACCGAACAGGAAGGGGATTGGACTCATTCCGAATCATTCTGCGCAGCGCTCTCAATGGGACTCAAAAAATATTTTCATGGCCAGGTTGATCACTTGGAAACAGTGGTTCAAGATGCCCCCATACCTAATGAAGAGATTCGATGCACATTTGTCTATCTCTATGATACCGTCCCAGGCGGCACTGGCTACCTAAAGGACCTTCTCACCGATGAAACAATCATTGATGAGGTTCTGAGCCCTGCATTAAAACACTTACAGGAATGCGACTGCAAAAACGACGACTCCAAGGATGGATGCTACCGATGTTTGCTTGCGTACAGGAACTCTTTTACCCGATATAAAATTTCCAGGCAGGCAGCAATCAATATTTTGGAAGAAATTGTAGACAGAGGTGGAGGATTGGAAGAAGTTGACAGCATTGACGACATCACGACCAACCCACTCATTGAAAGCAAACTTGAAGAAAGATTTATCCAATCCCTCAGGAGACGGATGAAACGGGGTTTTGTTGAGCAATACAGTGGCGTAGAAAAGTTTTACCAGTTCACGCTCGGCAAGCGAACATGGACCGTTGACTGCCAAGCTCTCCTGGATGAAACCAAGGGCGTAACTGTACCTTCCAAGCCAGATTTTTTACTCACGCCAGATAAGCAAGCAGGTTGCTTACCCATCGCAGTCTTTACTGACGGATTCACCTATCATAGGGACCAGTTGGCCGACGATACTTTGAAACGTATGGCTATACTTGCCTCTGGACGTTATCACGTCTGGTCTCTGACATGGGATGACTTGAACGACAGCAACAAAAGAGGAAATGAGAAGGAGGACTTTTTCCCACTTGATAGCCGGCGCCGATTCGCGAACCACTTCAAAAAACTTATCAATAGTTTTGAACCTAAGCTGGGGAAACTGGGGACGCAAATAGGTGTGAGCACCGCGGGAAGCTTTGAAATCCTAAAAGCATACCTCACTGACCCTGATCTAGAAAAATGGCAAGCACTAGCTCACTGCCATGGCGCCATCAATACAAAAGAACCGGGTGGACTAAAAAACATAGATCAGTATGCGCCCGACTGGTTCATAGAAAAATGGTTCGCAGAGCCGGGTCCTCAAGCTGGAGCTTTCTGGGTACGTAGTGCAGACAACCTACATGAAGGTTGTGTTGCAACGAGCTACCCATCTAGCAAGACTAACGGACCATTAACGCCCAGCATTCTGGTCTACCTAGACGATCGTGCGTGTTCTGAACCGTCATTCAAGCCTTTCTGGAATGAGTTCCTGCGCGCCATGAACCTGTTCCAGTTCCTTCACCCTCAGACTGGCTTCTTCTGTAAATCCGGGCTTGATGATGATGAACATTACGCGCCGCTTGACACCGAGATCATTGGATCCACAATGCCTGTCGAATGGAGGGAGGTTCTGTCTGAATGTGCAGAAGAATCGTACCTGCCGATTCTTGGCCGTTTGGCAGACAAGGAGGCCCCCGCGCCCGAAGTTGGCTTTGAAATCACGGACACTCGTAACCAGATCATGACCACCGCCGAGATAGCCTGGCCCTCGAAAAAAATGGCACTACTCTATGGTGAATGTTGGGATGACCATTTAGACTGCACGAATCAAGGCTGGAAATGCCTCAATCTGAATGAACTATCCCTTGACGACGTAACAACGATTTTAGAGCTTCTGGGAATATGAAAGTTCGTTTGAACCTATTGACCACATTCTGGGCCGCGGCCAGAAAACTTCCATCCCGTCAGCAAACCAAGGTCCTCAAATTTGTTCACGAATATCCAGATAATCCGCGATCCAGTGGATTCAATTTTGAAAAAATACATGCGGCGGCAAGTGACAAGCTGCGCTCAATCAGATTGGATCAGAAATACCGAATAATTGCTCAACAGGAAAAGACCAACAACACAATCATTTGCCTGCATGTAGATGTACATGATGCTGCTTACACCTGGGCACGCACGCATCGCTTTGAGAAGAATGAGCATACGGGCATATACCAAATTATTTCTGCCTCCAAAACTCAACCTATACGTCCACCTAGTCCAGCAGAGCAAGATCTTTTCCACGCCTATCGCGATCGCCAACTGCTACGGTTGGGAGTGCCCAAGGAGAAACTG
Source organism: Rhodothermaceae bacterium bin80 (assembly GCA_002238805.1). Lineage (GTDB taxonomy): Bacteria > Bacteroidota > Rhodothermia > Rhodothermales > Bin80 > Bin80. The sequence continues at coordinate 36,787 of MPNB01000024.1, forward strand.
CAGCTGGTACGGAGCTTCAGCACCAATAATGATCTTGATGAGCATATCGATGCTCTCCCGGAAGACACTTGGATCATTCTCAACGATCTGGCAGACGGAGTCAGTTACGACGATCTTGAACGGGAAATCGCAGCACTTGCTAAGAAATACACTTCTGATGATGAACTGGAACACCCCGAAAACAAACGCCAGTTTGTCACTATCACCGATGAGGACCTCCAGAAAATGATTGATGCGCCACTATCCGAGTGGCGCATCTATTTGCATCCATCGCAGGAGCGCATTGTGAAGATGCGAGCAAATGGCCCGATACGGGTACTTGGCGGTGCGGGTACTGGCAAGACTGTCGTGGCTATGCATCGTGCACGCCATCTTGCAACTGAGGTCTTCCCGGAGGAAGATGACCGGATATTATTCCTGGTTTTTAATAAAAATCTGGCGGCTGATATCTCTGATAACCTGAGGCGCATGTGTGCGCCAGACATTTTCGAACGGATTGACATCAACAATGTCGATTCGTGGGTGGCACAGCAGGCGAATAAATTTGGGCTCTCCGGTACGATAACTTTCCAAAGACCAACCTTGGCCAAAGAAGCATGGAAAATGGCCCTGGACCGTGAAGACGACCTATTGTTTTCAGAGCACTTTATCCGTGACGAGTTTGAAGCGGTGGTTGCAGCAGAGGGATTGCAATCCATTACGGAGTACCTGCGTGTTTCGCGCCGGGGCCGCGGAAGCAGGTTGACACGAGCAGCGCGTCGACAGCTCTGGGCCATCTTCGAGGCCTACCGAAATGAACTTGAAAAACTGAATATTCGCGAACCCTCGGACATACGCTATCAACTTGCTAATAAACTCCGTGAATCTCCCCCGCGCTATCGCAGTATGGTCGTAGACGAAGCACAGGACATGAGCATGGCTACTCTTCGGATGATCCGAGCAATCGTACCTGAGGGACCAAACGATTTATTGCTTGCAGGAGATGCCCATCAACGCATATATGGCCGGCGTGTGATTTTGTCCCGCTGCGGCATAAACATTCGAGGTAGAGGCCGTAGATTACGCATCAACTATCGTACACCGGAAAAAGTACGCCACTGGGCCGTTGGGTTCCTTGAGGGAATGCCTTACGATGATCTAAACGGAGGCCAGGATACCGTTAAAGGATATACTTCACTTATTCAAGGCGAAAAGCCACCTACTGTGCAACACTACAAAACCCAACATGAAGAACAAGCGGAAGTTATTGAATATGTAAGAAAGCTGGCCAATAGTGAACAACTTGGTAATATCTGCCTCGTCGCTCCGTATAACCATATTCTGGACCGTTATGAGGGGGCCTTCACAGCAAGTGGACTTGATGTCCGTAGACTCGGAAAGAGTAATGATATACTGGCACTCCCCGGTATACGTCTTGCTACAATGCACCGCGTTAAGGGGCTGGAATACGATCATATGATTGTAGCCGGTGTTAACAAAAATTATTTACCGGCTCCATATGCTCTGAGAAATGCGGAAGATGTGGTGGAGGAAAATGAGATATACCGTAAGGCCCGCTCCCTACTTTACGTCGCTTGCACACGCGCGCGAAAGTCGTTATTTATTTCCAGCTTTGGCGAGCGAAGTGAGCTTATAGACGATGTGATTCATCAAAGAGGCAAGCCGCCTTCCTTTTAGAAAGCGCATAACTGCCAGCGACAGCAGACATGCTCAGACCTGCAGTAGATTGCGAGAAGATGTGTATTCCGACCATGTGGGCCACTGATTCCGAGCCATGTGGGCCACCTATGTGTTGTTAACTAGACACTCCTAGACCCAAGTCTGCTTATATCTCTACTCCACAGAGTTCATTCACTTGATTTCTTAAAAAATGCAACATTAATTCTGTCGCACTCCGAACTTCCTAACCCTATCGCTGGGTTTATTTCGGGGTGACTGCTAATAATCCCCGTGAAGACATGAACTTCAGAATACAATATCGCATCAATCTCTCAAAGCCAATAAATTTAGGAGCTTTCTCTAAAATCTTAGCAAGTTTTGAATCAGCAACTATTGGTTTACCAAATTGGAGGTCATTGTGATTTCCAGAAGTATCTATCCACTTTCCAAAAGATGCACCCGTATGAACATATTTACTGCGCAGATCATATGCTGCACGAATATTTTTATCTATATCCTCCGGCTCAAAGCGACGAACAAATTTCTTCTCAGATTCGGACGCTGTATAGAACGAATCATCCAGCAAAGAGCATAATGATTTCACAAAAACTTTCTTCACACTAGTAAAACGGTTGGATATTCTCTTTGCTATCTTGTCTCCCTCTTCAATCTTACTTCTTACGAGATCAAGATCTCTAAGAGTTTCTTCATCAAACATCTCTTCTTCTGAATATTGGAAGAAATTTGAGAGTATTTCCCCAGCTGTGATCAAATTTAGGTAACCAGTTTCTGGATCATATTCTGCATTCTGCAGCGCCCGCATATAGAATTTGCAGATAACTTGTACTCTTAGCAGAAGCTTCTCATCAACCCCAGGGTCAGGAAAAAGAACTTTCTCAATTAATGAAACTTGGTCGATATTTAAGGGTACTGGAAAGCAATTTCTTGGTTCGTGTGAATTGAACGGTAGCCTCGGGTCACAAATTCTGCTATATGCGGTGATATCAGGGATTTGATAACGTCCGTTCGCTTCCACTGAGCCATGGAGATCAAACCTTTTTCCAAACAAGACAGACAAATAGGCACAGATAATCTCTCCGACGTAAGTATGATCTGGTATAACTGTGCCGGGCCTTTTCTCCACTGGCGGGGTCTCAAAAGCGACCATAAGCCCAGATCTAGAAAAAGGAGTTTCAAGCATACGAAAAATAGCGGACGAATCATAAATACTTGGCAAAGCATGGGTGATAACAATGCTTTTGTTTTCATAGTGACCAACCATCCTGCTAGTGGTTGAAATAAGTATTTTCTGAACAGTTTCGTCTGGCCTTAGTCTGTTGTTGGATTCCGTCATAAGATTTGCCCCTTTAGACCGATAGTATTTTAATTTATCCGGTATTAAACTTTTTAGATCACCGCTGGAACTCTTAGACACTGAGACAAACTATGAAAATTGGCGGAATTGCCCTGTCGTTCTTATGTTGCGTATTCCGACTGCACATCCCGACCATGTGGGACACCCATTCCGAGTGATGCGGAACACCATTCCGAGCGAAGTAGGCCACTTATGTGTTGTTAAACTGACCTTCATGATTTGGTGCAACCCCTGCTTAGCTCAAATGATAAACTTGCGTTTCGAAGGAATGTAGAGTACACATTGTCCGCTGAGCGCACCGCCTTTTCCATGAGACGAAGTTGAGACGAGGCATAGTTGTGCAGACACTTCTTTCGGCCAGAGCTCACGATAGAGAAGTCTATTCACGAAAGTCTCTTTGGTTTGTCCTTTGCAGGCAATAATGATTGCCTTCATGGTCAGGGTCTGCCGCCAAGCACATTCATTTTCCAGAGGTCGCCGAGCGTATAGTCTTCAAGCCAACTGGCAAGAGACTTCGAATCCAACCTTCTAAAAATGGATTTTTCATTCTTGCGATCGATAACCACGATATCTTCGGGTTCAAAATGACTTACCAGTTCCGCGGATTGCGTTGAGATAACAACCTGTTGCAGGTCGGCTGCCTGCTGAATCATCTCGGCCAGCAGCGTCAATGTGAATGAATGCAATCCTAGTTCGGGCTCGTCAATAAGAATGAGGTTTGGCCGAAGGTTTTCCGGTTGATTTAACAAAGTAGCGAGACAGATGAAACGCAATGTACCATCTGAGAATTGTCGGGGACCAAACAGTCTGTCCGGGTCTTCCCCTGCCTCAAACCATTCAAGACTCATCTTGTCGCCCGGGTTCTTACGATAGACAAAATCTTCGAAAAACGGAGCCGCGAGGCGGACTACATCTCTGATCCTTCTATAGTGGTTGGGGTGATGTTCACGGAGATAGCGCAGAAAAGGTGCTAGGTTCCCCGCGTCCGGTCTCAGCCGAAGGTTGTCGGGTACGTCTGACAAAAGCCGCACCTGAGCCGTATCACTCATATCCTGGAAATGAAACACGCGCCACTGCTTCATATCTGGTATAACATAGGATGCAAATTTTCCATGTGGTATGTGAGCCACAAAGGATTCGCTATTTCCTCCGGGCCACACGGAGGCATTGGACGTTGCTCTGAAACCGCCGGTGTGAAAATCAAAAGGGTTGAACTCCGCAGGGGCGAAATCTACATCGACTCCTGGGAAGAGCTTCTCGCTGGAGAAGGCTACTGAGTCAGCCGTCGGTTCAAGCGAAAATTCGTACGCGTAGCGGTTGTTTTCAAATAACAGGGCTACTTCAAGCCTTGAAGTTAGTTTTCGTCCTCCGAATAGCAATGCATCCGGGCCACCCTCGTTTTTGACAAAAAGCTGAAGGCGCCTCCGCGAAAGAGCAGAAAGCATTTCAAACAGACTCAGAAGATTACTTTTTCCGGCTCCATTGGCACCGATCAGTATGTTCAGGGGTTTTAGTTCGAAATTTTCGAGCTTACAAATTGACTTGAAACCGCGGACGGAAAAATGCTTTATGTGGGGCATGGGCTTCTCACTACAGACTTCAATGATCTTTCCAGAACCAGACGGTTCGGAAGCATAAGCAACACAATAAAAAGGTGGCACAGCCAAGCTGATACGGCAACCCCCTGCTAGGCCGCGAGAATTGAGCGGAGGAAGTGTTTGTTCAATGCAAACCTCTTCGCAACATTAAAGCAGGGGAATCAACCACTAAGTTTACCAACTCACTGTCTCTATTGTGTATTCAGATGAAATTGCCCACCTATTCAGATTGATGTTGCCATCTTGGGCAGGATTTTTTGGAGCGCTGTCTGACGACAGTTCCTAACTGTCGTTGGACACTTCCAGTTACCGATGCCAGTGAAACTCAACCTTAATGCCACTCACCACGCCAACATCCCTAAATGAAACATCCCACTATACGAGACTAGGGACATTATACCCCCAACACCGCACCATGGAAAGTGTCTTGCTTCAGATTACAGTTTATCTTGCCTCAAGCTTCCAAGGGCCACCTAAATTAGATTGGAGTGTCTGCTTGAAGCCTGACTCGCCTATTGAAGTATTTGAGGATAGCCTAATAGCAGTCGGGCAAGTCGTCCAGATTATTTCTGGCAGTTTGGTCTCTATCGGTTCTCAGATACTTACCGTATCGACCGTTCGCAACATGAATGCGGGTTTCCATGCCGTCGACCCATAAAACGTAATACTGATGGTGCCTCTGTTCTATATCATATATTGCATTAGCCTTAGATCTTGGAGACCAGCTTTCTCTACTATTGCAAAGTCCGAGAATATCTCCATCTCTATCCTTTTGGGTTGCAGTAACTTGTCTAGGCATGATAAATTTGCTCATTTTGGATGAATGAAAATGTGTTTCAGTGTTCTGAATCCTTTGGAGGATTGGGATCACGACCAGGATGAATCGTATCCTTGCTTCTTATTCTGCCGTTGCGTCCCTTGGTAGTAAGTTCACCGCCGCCTTGATTTGCTAGCATCTGCCTAGCGGCTTCTATGGCATCCCTTTGCGTATCGTGAATGCTGGAAGCTCTCTGCCGATCATTTCTCTTGTTTTCCCATTTTCCGTCTGACCGACGAGAAATGGTCCGATCTTGTGGTTTGCTCATAGCTGATTTATTACAAATGCTCGGAAGACAAGCGAGCAAGAGATATGCCAACCCTGGATGGTAGGACAAAATGGCACTTTCGTAACGGTGAGTGTCATTTTTTGTAGCCGGAGGTACATATTTGACGGTTGTGAGCCTTTTGAAGGGAAAACGGGGAACTGAGCCTAAAATGATCATCCTGTCAGGATAAGTGGCTAAAATGGGTTCCGCCCAATGGGCATTGTTTCATTGTAAGTTGAAATATTTTGGCGAATATAACCGGTTGGTCCCCAACCTTTCACCTTAAAATGGAACGATGACTTACTCAGCCCCCCTTGTTGAACTGGATGAAACTTTGCGTCAAGCCGGAGATTCTGGTCGCCAGTTACGGCTCTATCTTTTACGACATTTTAGTGAACTGCTGCGGCAGTTGGCGTGTAATCTGGACGCGGGCAATTTGGAAGCGAGCGCTCCAGAAGAATCAACTGTGGAATCCAGTACCGATACAGCAGAGCAAGTTCCAGCCCCGTCCGTGCTCTCGCTTTCTGAATACGGGGACGAAGCAGCCTTGCACAAGGTTCGTATGGAAGCATTGGAGGTGTTTGATACCCGCCGGTTTGACGGCGAGGAGTATGTGACTTTATGGGTAGATGTGTGCCAGTTGTGGGGTCGTCCCTTTCTCTTGTGCATGGCCGCCACGTTGGACGGCTATCGGCATGTATTGGGGTTTGTTGAATCCTCTACGCAGAATCTTGCTTCGGTGCGAGGGCTCTTTCAAGGTTTGCTGGATCGTGGTTTATCCCTAGACCAGGGGTTGCTTTGTATCACCCCGGGAACGGCGAGTCTTTCCCGGGTCCTGACCGAATGTTTTGGCCAACAGATCCGACTTCAGCATTGTCAGATGCACAAGCGCGCCCGGGTGATCAGCTATCTTGCAACCCCAGAACAACGTTTGATCCAGGGCGCGAGGACCCGTGCATTTGTCATTCCCGATCTGGCGTTGGCGCGCGCGTCTCTGCTACAGATTCATGCACAGTTACAGAAATGTAATCGTTCGGCAGCCCAGTGGCTGTTGCGGGACCTGGACCTGTCGCTGACCTTGCACCACAGTGGCGTCTATGACCGATTGAGTCGCAATTTGCGAAGTACGCGGTGCATTGTGCGTGTGGTGCAGCAGCTGAATCGGCGATTACGAGGGGTGCGCCATTGGCTTGCGCCGGCCTCGCGTCGCGCCCAGTTCGCGCTTCTGCTGTTGGAGACGGAAATGCGTATGCGCCGACTTGCGCACGCATCGTATCTTTCCATCATGTGGGACGCCTTGTTTGCTGAGGGTCCAGATCAGACCTGAGGATTTGCGCCCGGACCTAGACGTTTTTTTCATTCCCTACTCACAAACCTACATTACGGATGTCCCAATATTTACCTGAATCTTCCACGACCGAGCCGATGCCCAAACCGACTCCAACCATGCAGTACATCAATCTGCTTCAACAGCACGATCCGATCGAAGATGTGCATGAGCGCGCCAATGCTGCGCAGAAGGATGTGATGTTAACGGTGATTGCCAGCGAGGTTGAATACTTGTGCGGGAAGCGCTACGCCCATGATGACGAACATGGTGGGCGGTTCAAGCGCTGGGGATTCAATGACGGATCCATCAAAATTCGTTCGGAGCGTGTTCCCATTCGTGTTCCTCGGATTCGCGACACCGAAACCAATCGGATGCATTCTTTGGCGTCGTACCAAAAACTTCGCCGCCCGACCAAGAAACTGCAACAGAAGCTGGCAGAGAAGGTCTTTTTGGGGATTCACCTGCGGGATTATGACCGGGTGAGCCGTGAGTTTGCCGAAAGCTATGGATTGAGTGCCTCCACGGTAAGCCGTGCCTTCCAGGAATACAGTGCACAGGTCCTCAGAGAAATGGAAGAGCGCGATCTATCCCAAGACACGTATGTGATGTTGATGTTTGATGCGACCAAGATCCAGAACAAACACATTCTGATCTGTACGGGCGTGACCGTAGAGGGAACGAAACAATTTCTGGGGTTTGTGGAACTCTCGACCGAAAACGCGGAAGCCATCACCGGCTTTCTGATGAAGTTGGTGGATCAGGGGTTGCGGTGTGCGCACGGATTATTATGTGTGATGGATGGGGCCAAGGGAATCAAAAAAGCCGTACAGGATGTCTTCGGTGACTATGCCCGGATTCAGCGATGCATGTGGCATAAGCGAGAAAATGTCGTGGGAAAACTCCAACGAAAAGAGGATCAGGATCCGCTGCGGAAGGAGTTAAATCAGGCGTACAATCAAGAAACGTATGCGCAAGCCAAGCAGGCTTTGGACGAGATCCTCCAAGGGTTGGAGATGGAAGGATAGCAAGCGGCGGCCAACAGCCTGAGAGAGGGTATGGAAGAAACGCTCACCCTGCACAAGTTAGGCGTGGAAAAAGAACTTCGACAAAACCTGCACACGACCAATATGATGGAAAACATCAATCGCACGATCAAGGAGCGATTAGCACGAATCCGACGGTGGGTCGACTCGGATCAATGTCATCGCTGGGTTGCAATGGCACTGGTATTCGCGAAAGAAAGACTCACGAAGATTGAACAACCAGATCAACTGGCGGCCTTACAAAAAGCTCTCCTGGAACAGATCCCCAAAACGAAACTATCCTCCATGGAGGAGACGTAAAAAAATAAAGAGTTTCAACTTGGAATGAAACAATGCCTTCCGAGCGAAGTGGGCCGCTATTCCGAGCGAAATGGTCCACATGGTCGGAATACGCAGAGTGCGTTTATGTTTGGAAATGGAAGAACAATGCTGCTTCCGCCACAACAGGCTGTCTGCGCCTTTCCCTCAAATCTGCAAAAAACTAAAAGGCCGAAGTGACCGCCTCCCCGAAGCAGTCTCTTTCTATGTTATAGCAAGAGTTCGGGGTTCTATCTCGTTTTTTGATGAGAACCTCTCAGGTTCCAGCACTCCCATTTCGTAGAGGAAGCGGGAGAATTTCTTCTCCCG
>MPNB01000173.1 GCA_002238805.1 Rhodothermaceae bacterium bin80
CCGGCATCTTGACCTGATCCAGAATTTCGTCGAGCCCCATTCGCGCCAGATCAAAGGCGAACAAAAACAATCCTGCAAAATCAGTCGAAAAGGACCGCGGACTGAGATCAAGCTTTTTGCGGTTTGCTTTGAGGGTTCGCGGAGCAGGCCGCTGGGCGGATCGGCGAGGCAGGCGCTTGATGTTTTCCTGGTTGAAGATCTTATGGATGTAGCCTACACTGGCTGGCATGTTCTCCTTTTTCAGTGCCTCCTGAATCTGATAGATGGTTAAGCCCTGTTCTTTTCGGAGGGCAAGAATCCGGGCACGTTTGGGATCAGCCGGCTTAACGCGGGGTTCGGATTTTTTTAATGGGGGCCAAAAGAAGTCTGCGGAGGGATTTTTATTGAAGCGTGTGAGGAGGTTACGGAAGGAGCCGGGGGCATAGCCGCCGCGCTCGGCGGCTTCTTCAATGGTGCATCCTTCGTGGAGGTAGGCTCGGAGGGCTTCATACTGACGCATGGGGAGGCCATCGGGCAGCGCAAAGAAATCGGAGCGTCGGCTCATTGTATATCGTGAACTATGAAATAATAGCCAATATAATAACAATAAAATTAAAAAACAAACAACCGGACCTGAATAAATTCAAAACCCAGTAAAATCAACGAAATAGCGGACGAAATGCCCAATTCAGACGCTATGAGCAGGGATTGAGCTGGGATAGCTCGGCGACAACCCCAGAACGGGATATGATGTTATAGTATTGGAATACTGTTCACAAGTTCACGTAAAATATGAATATAGATGCAAAAAGGCCATTTTCAGGCCTTATTCATAGGATTTTATGTGAAAACGCGCTTGCTAAAACTCCCCGGGAATTCAGGCTAGCATGCGTACACCAGATTGATCAGCCGTCGCAATTGCTCAAGGGTCCTTCTTCGTGGCTATCTGTCCTAAATTATAACAAAATGTAACCTAAAACATACATATCACCCGTAATTGGAACCTGCTATACTACACCAGTTTGCAATTGTAGTGGATTTTTTCGCGGATCTTTGCTGTCCCCTATTTTTCAGGGGATATCAAAAAGGGCTGTTTTTCGTTCTTTTCTTACAGGTCGGCGTCCTCTTTTGGGGGGCGTTTCGCCTTGATTCGTCGGGTATAATTTCCGGTGTTAAGTCCCATGGCCTGAAAGACTTTTCGCTGGAATGGTTTCAGATCTGCATCTTGTTTGAGCAGGATACAGTGGGTTTTATTTTGTGGAAGTACGGTGGTCACCCGGTTCTGGTGGTTGAGCTTCACTTTGAGGGTTCCCCAGCTATGATGGATCTGATGGGTTCGCAGTTGACTCCGAATCAGGTGAACGGTATGAAAGGCAAGGATAGACAGGAACAGATGTGCCTCAATCCGCACTTGCTTCCGATGATAAATGGGGCGTAATCCGAGGTCTGATTTGATCGTACGGAAGGTTTGTTCAATCTCGCCCAACCTCCAGTAGGTCTGTGCAACCTCTTCGCAAGACCACTCGGTGTGACTGGTTCGCAATACATAGCCCCCCGAAGCCTCCGTACATTCGTCAAAGGCCGACCGACGCTGGATGCGAATGGATTGCGCATTCGGGCTGTCCTTTTTCTGGCATACCTTCACCTCGTACTGATACGCAACCTTTTTATATTTCTCAACCAGTCGTCCGAGCTTCTTTTGGATGACCGCATACTTCTTGGGTCGTCCCTTTACGGCAAGGCCCTCATTCAGATGCGCAACGGCTTCTTCAAATTGCGCACGCTTGGTCCGGAGGATCTGATCACCGACGGCCTGCCGGGCCTCGCTATGCAGATACACACGCTGCTCCTGGTCTTGCTCCCCAAGCGCCCACGCACGCACCAAAGTCTTCGTGCTGGTCTCAAAAACTTGATCGGGTTCGCGCGCGGGGACCGGTGGGGTCTTACTCCGCTGGACGCAGAGCCAACCCAGCCCCTGCTCCTTCAAATACGCTAAATTCGCCGCGGTTGCGATGCCAGCATCCATAATCACCGTAGGTTTGGCCCCCTCCAACTGCGCAATCGCCTGTTTCAGCGTGCCTGGCTCACTGGCATTGCCGGGAAGAATGTTGGCGGTGCGCGGAAACCCGGATGCGTCAAGGGTCAGGGCTAACGTCACCAGCGGGCAATTTGATCGCTTCTCTTTACTGCGTCCATATTTGAGTAAGGTCCCTTGTTGACGACCGGTATAGAAGGTGTTGGTCAGATCGTAAAAAACAATGGTTTCGCCAAATCCCAACAATTCCCGGGTGTTTCCAAAGAGCCCATCCATGATGGACTTGCGGTGTTGGTACAGCAGATCTCCAACATCGTAGAGCGACCGCTCACTCGGGCGTTTTGCGCGGAGGAGTTCCAGAATACTGGAGCGCTCGGACATCCATTGGTGGGTCTGCAGTTCACTCCCGGGACTGAGCATGCGCCCGACCACCAGCGCGGTGGCCCAATGGAGCTGATCCTGATTCAATTTTAAGGCGCGCAGAATCTCGGCGAAGCCCAAAAGGTGCAAGGCGCGCAAGGCCACACGCTCGCCGCCCACGGTCCGCGTATCGGTGTGGTGAATTTCGCCGGTGAGAATGGCATCTCGATCATCTCGCGGATCGTGAATGTCATATCCCTTGCCCTTGAGACGTTGGATGATCGTCTGACTGGCCGTTCGTAGCGCTTCATCTTCAAGGGGAAGCGTTTCATACCCCCGCAAACCCTCCATAACCAGTCGGGACAGGGTACGCCATTGCGCTTTGGGGATACTGAAATCCTGGCCGAGATTGAGCAGGGTCCGTTGCTTGGACATCCCGTTCACCCGATGGGATTCAACCAGGGAAAAGGTGTCGGCTTGGGCCCCGGATTTAAGGGTACGGGATTTGGACCGGATA
>MPNB01000025.1 GCA_002238805.1 Rhodothermaceae bacterium bin80
TCGGTCAAAAAGTCGAGGATTCCGGTTCGATCAATCACCGACCGCAACAAGAAGGCGCCCGCGTCCGAGGTCGTATGGTTGTGACTAGCCGATTTGATCCGAATTGACTGGTTGAAGGGAAGCACAAAAGACAGGGACATGTTATCACCTTGAGGGTGAAATGAGTGGATAATTTTTAAACAGGTCGGAAGACTTGATTCAGGACGAAAACACGGTTTTATTCGGTCAAAATCCACGAAAAACGCCATCAACCGCCCAATTAATGGAACTAATGTAAAAGGAAAAGGTTTCAAATAGGTTTATCTATACCGAACTGCTAAATTGAGATGAATATTGTGGGTTATATAGTTCAATACATTATCGGTTAAGTTTTTTTTTCAAACTTACCTCCGTTACCTCTGCACTCACCAATCCCTTTCATGAATGAGAAGATGCCAACCCAATCAGGTCACAATCCTAAATTTGGACCAGATGCGACGAAACACATAGTAGCACTGACGCAAGTGAAATAGTGCCCTCTTCAAGCGTTTCCGAGAGCCAGAAGCTCGGCATAACCCAGCAATGCCACTAACAGGATCCTTGACTATCAGTTGATTGGTGGTCGCCGCAGATGAAAGTCTGTGACAGATTGAAAAGCACTCGCAAGTCGCAGCACGTCGGCATCAGCGTACAGTGGACCAGCAAAGGTAATGCTGCGAGGCCTGCGCCGTGGAGAGTCCGTGTCTGACTCCAATGCATCAAACCCATTGGGAACCGTCACACATGGGTGACCTGTCAAATTTGTGATTGCCAATGTGCGACCTCCAAAGGACGGAGATACAAACACATCCACCTGCTGCATCACAGTATTCATGCGCTGCATAAGGAGCCAGCGGCATCTCGAAGCCTGTAAGAACTCAACTGCCGGCACGAAACGGTTCACACGAAATTCGTGTGGCCATGTCCCTTCACCCTGCCGCACCATCTGATCAACCCCATTACTTAATGTTAGTGTGTCAAATGCAGCCGCTGCTTCAACGCCCAAGGTTGTTAGCATGGCATCGATGGGCAGATCATCAGGAAGCTCAATTGGAATGAGCTCAACACCCATATTCCGTAAGATGTCCAGAGTTGCTGAATCCCTCGTTTTTCCAGAATAATCGGACTCAAAAGCTTTCTGCACGTACCCTACGCTGAGAGCGCTCACGTCCTTCTCCAATGAGAATGGGAAGGGGGCATTAACCGTAACCAAATCGCGTGTATCTGCCCCACGGATAGCTTCAAACACTAGCGCACAGTCAAGTGCTGAGCGTGCCATGGGTCCAAGTTTGTCCATACTCCAGGACAATGTCATAGCCCCGTGCCGACTCACCAGACCATAAGTCGGACGATACCCGGTTACACCATTTCTCGTAGACGGCGAGACAATCGATCCCAATGTCTCCGACCCAATTGCAAACCCTACCAGTCCGGCGGCTACTGCTGCACCGGGCCCCGCACTGGATCCACTAGAACCCTCTTCTATATTCCAAGGGTTTTTTGTTTTACCTCCAAACCAGACATCCCCCCATGCAAGTGCTCCGAGTGACAGCTTCGCAATCAGCACTGCACCGGCAGATTCCAAACGGTCTACGACAGCTGCGTTCTCGTCGAGTACCTGATCCTTGTATGGTGCTGCCCCCCCAAGTCGTAGGATAGCCACGGACACTCAACAAATCCTTGGCGCCCCAAGGTATTCCATGCAGAGGACCACGCCAGACACCAGCATCAAGTTCAACATCTGCGCGGGCAGCCTGCCGGTAAGCCAGGTCTTCCGTCAACGTGATCACGGCGTGCAGGACATCATCATACTGCTTCAGACGCCCTATGTACAGCTCAGTCAACTCTGTGGACGTTACGGCTCTTGACTTGAGTAAGTAAGCGAGCTCTGCAACCTGCATGAATGCCATATCCTCGTCATTTGACGGGCGATCCACAGGGGCGGGCTCCCATCTAACTCCCTGTACACTGGATGGAGGACGTGTACCTGACATGCGCGGATCAAACATCAACGCAGGCGGCACATTGTTCGGGAGCGCTAATTCGCGAACCGAGGTGTAATTCTCCAAGTGTTGTTCCAGGTCCTCTACGAGCTCGGCTCGCTGCTCTTCGGTGAGTGTGATGCCTGCAATTTCTTCCGCACATGCAATTGTTTCTGCCGTGATGGGGGCATCAAGGCGATAAAGAGCATCCGGCAGCATCGTTGCCCCTGCCCCTACGGCAGAACAAGCGGCAATAAAATGGCGTCGACTTATGGGCATCCGTTTTCTGTTGATGAAGACTGATCGCTTACGTTGATGCGGTCTACTGCATAGTTTCTCAGACCAATAGCCCCGATTGGGCGGCCATCATCAAACGGAATCCAATAAAGCCCCTCAGCATCCCCCGTCTTCATTTCCAGTGATGCCAACGTTCCCTCAGCATCAACAGATGTCGAACCCTCCGGGGACTCAAAAACAATCGTGAACCTATAGCTGATGCAATATTCATTGAGATTGTGGAGCATCACTACCACACCATCATCATTCGTATTAGCCTTGGAATAGAAGATGTATTGAAAACGAAGCCCCTCGTGCTCAAGAAGCGGTTTCCAGGCCTCTTCACCACTGAACTGCTGCGCAAAACATTCACACGCGGCCAACATCATTCCACAAATGATTAGCCTGCGGTACATCATCACATCCCTGTTGCAGCTCTGCGTGCAACTTCAACCACTCGCTCGGTACTAAAGCCAAACTGTTCAAACAATACTTTGCCAGGTGCGGAAGCACCAAATTGATCCATGCAGATCATATGACTCGCATATCGATCCCAGCCAAGTGATGTACCTGCCTCAACAGCAACACGAGCAGAGACCGCCCGCGGTAAAACCTTCTCTCTATACGCTTCAGTTTGTGCAGCAAAAAGCTCCCACGATGGCATGCTAACTACACGAGTCGGAATGCCCGCCGATTCAAGTACAGGTGCAGCTGCAACTGCATACTGCAGCTCGCTGCCAGTCCCAATGAGAATCACCTGAGGTTCCCGTGTGCTCTCCTTAACAATAACATAGGCACCCCGAGCCACTTCTTTGAACTTGGCCGTGAGCGATGGCAGTCCCTGCCGGGTCAATATGAGGGCAGTAGGTCCATCCGCTCTGGTTATCGCTTCCTGCCAGGCATACTGCGTTTCATTCGCATCCGCTGGCCTGATCACTACGAGATTGGGGATCGCTCGCAAGGACATCACATGCTCTACGCCCTGATGTGTTGGCCCATCTTCGCCAGTGCCGATAGAGTCGTGTGTGAACACGTAAATAACCGGAATCTCCATAAGAGCGCTGAGTCGCAGGGCCGGACGCAAATAATCACTGAACACCAGAAATGTGCCACAATACGGTCGCAGACCACCGTGCAGCGCCAAACCATTACTTATGGCCGCCATCGCATGCTCCCTGACACCGTAGCGCACATACGTTCCAGACAGATTTTTCCGCTGCAAATCAATCTGCGTTCCACCACGTGTCTTGTTTGACCCAGTTAGATCAGCGGATCCACCGATAAGGCCGGTGACCTTCTTGAGAAGAGCATCCAACGCCTGTCCACTCGCAGCCCTGGTTGCGATCGCTTTATCCACGGGAAGGCGATCCAATTCCGCAGTCCAATCAGCGGGGAGTGTACTCTTGCAGAGAGCATCCAGGTCCGCTGCGGCCTCGGGATATGCCCTCTCATAGGCAGCTCTCCGGGAAACCCATTCAGACTGCTGTTGCGCCCCGAACAATGTACAGTCCATAGCTGACTGAACCTCTGTCGGTACATGAAAGGATAAATCCGTTCGCCAGCCCTGTGCCTGCTTTGTCAGGGTCACTTCTTCTGCACCCAGAGGAGCCCCATGTGCTGCTGCTGTGTTCGCTTTATTCGGGCTACCGTGCCCAATCGTCGTGCGCACACAGAGCAGTGACGGTTGATCAATACACGCCCGGGCTTCGTCGAGTGCCTGCCGGACAGCCTGTGTATCCGTCCCGTCAATACCCGGTATTACCTGCCACCCATAGGCTGCAAACCGTCCCGGTATATCCTCGGAGAACGCCAGATCAGTACTGCCATCAATGGTGACTCGGTTATCATCCCACAGATAAATCAGCTTCCCTAATCCCAAATGGCCCGCCAGAGAAGCCGCCTCATGCGAAATCCCCTCCATCAGATCCCCGTCCGAAACAATACCGTACGTGCAGTGATCTATAATGGTGGCATCCTCACGGTTAAATCTCGCAGCCAGATGCGCTTCCGCCATAGCCATCCCTACACCATTCGCAAATCCCTGCCCAAGCGGACCCGTAGTGGTTTCGACACCCGGGGTTACTCCGTACTCCGGATGCCCAGGCGTCTTGCTGCCCCATTGCCGGAAGTTTTTGATCTCCTCCATCGGGAGGTCGTATCCGGTTAGATGTAGTAATGCATAAAGCAGCATTGATCCATGTCCGGCCGAGAGAACAAAACGATCCCGATTAAACCAGGTAGGGTCTGCCGGATTATGACGCATAACCTCGGTCCACAGTACATAGGCCATCGGAGCAGCCCCCATGGGCATACCGGGGTGCCCACTTCTGGCACGCTCTACCGCGTCAACAGCCAGCATCCGTATTGTGTTAATGCAAGCTTCCTCAAGCTGTATTGCTGTCATCTTAATAATTTTGTTCCACCACCTATAAGGCAGCTTTGGCCTGCTCAACAAAGTATCTGAGACAGCTCAGATTGCGGCTTGAACTGCTTACCTGACGGCCATTAATGATCACTGCCGGAACTCCAGTGAAACCCATACCCTCGAAGAATCTGCGGGTCTGAACAGTTCTGGAGGCATATTCTCGATTCCTTAACACCGACCTGAAATTCGCCTCATCCATATCGAGATCTTCAGCGAACTCAGACAACTGATCTACTGACAAACCTGTTGCCGGTGACTGGTGCTGAAAAACGAGATCCAACATTTCTTCAAATACACCCTCCTCATCGGCCAGGTAAAGGGCTGTGATCTCATCAAGAGAATGAGTTGGTCCCCCTACGATCGGAATCGGCTTGAATACCACACGTACAGAATCAGGATAGGCGGCAGCGAGTGCCTTGATGTGCGGGTGAACCGCCTTGCAGTGATTACAGTTTGGATCAAGGAACTCCATTACCATAATGGGGGCGTCTGCCGGACCAACAACCAGATCGTAGTCCATAATGATTTGGTCCAAATTGTCAAATACCGGTGCATCTGCTACGTACATGCAAGACGCTGGGTCAACCTCTGTTTCGGTGGTACCTATTGGCTCAGTGACCTCTTCCTGCCCCGACGCATTGTTATAATCCCACGTAAGAAAGCCTAACAGTAGTACAGCAATCGCTCCATGGAAAATTTTCTCCGATGCCGGAGCCGCTCGTAGCGCATTAGTCGTTGGGCGCTTGAATACACCCATAAACGTAACCAACGTAATAAGTGTAACAATCACGAACGAAACAAGGCATAACTGACACCACCCGTCAATAGCGGTTGCCTGCAGCAACGTTAGGAACAGGGAATAACACCAGCCTGCCCCAACGACGAATGCACGTGCCCTTTTTAGATAGACCCCCATACCACTGACATTGTATGCAATCAGCAGACCCGTAACAAAAACGGTCATATAAAACAAAAATCCCCACCAAGCACTTGAAAGGCCCAGCGGAGCCGGATCATCGGCAATGACACCTACACAGTTAGATCCAACTCCACAAAACGGATCCCCAGAACCGGAAGCCCCCCCACTATACCACAGTGCGATATGCAGTGTCAGACCAACACCGGCCAGCGCCAGAATGTAGAGCAAGCGCTCAAAAGTCGTACGATAAATAAATAAGGCCATGGCAATTGTTCAAGATTATCCCCCAAGTTAATGAATCCAACACGTTGGCGTGCTATTCCGGTTAAAAGCAGCAATGCAACCTAGTTTCCCACATTCTTTGCGATTGAATCGCTTCGCAGTGCGTATAAGTAGTATCGAACTTGATTAGATCATGACACGCAGTGAGTTTCACGTAATAGTTGCCCAAGAGCGTGCAAAGGGGGTTCAACGCTTTATAATCCCTGTTAGTCGCCGTCTAAGTGCTGATTTACTTACTCCAGTGAGTGCGCTGCTGGCCCTTCAACAACGCGGCAATCGTACATTCCTACTCGAAAGTGTGGAAGGCGGCGAGAACATGGCACGCTATTCGTTCCTTGGCCGCAACCCCTATCGCATCGTACGGTCTACCAACAGCGAGGTTACCGTAGAGGATGTTCTCACCGGTAACATCTCTACGATGCCTGAAGCCGACATTTTCGAGGTCCTGCGTCGTTTTATGGATGAGTACATAGAGATCACATTGCCCGGTCTGCCCCGGTTCCGCTGTGGAGCGGTTGGGTATCTGGGTTATGATAGCGTGCGTCTAATTGAACACCTGCCTAATCCTCCAACGGACGATTCTAACCTCGCCAATTCCATTTGGTGTTTTTACGATACCCTTGCCGCCGTTGATCGACTCAAGCATCAAATGGTGCTGATGGCCAATGTATTTGTTGTGCCCGATTTGAACCTGGAGGATGCGTTTACCGAGGCTTTGGCGCGCCTGAAAGCCTTGGAGGATGATCTTCGATCCACGTTTGACAGACCAGAACCCGTGCGACTCGGCGCAGAGCAAATAACCTCCAATTTTGCGCAGGAGGATTTCGAGAATGTGGTCACCAAAGCAAAACAGCTGATTTACGAAGGTGATATTTTCCAGATCGTGCTCTCACAGCGATTCTCTCTCTCGTTTCAGGGCGCCCCCTTCAACCTGTACCGTGCCCTGCGCCAGATCAACCCATCTCCATACCTTTTCTACCTTGATTTAGAAGAAGTTACCCTCATTGGCAGTTCACCCGAGGTTTTAGTGCGTGTTGAGGATGGACGAGCAATGCTTCTCCCCATAGCAGGCACCCGGCCCCGTGGCAAAACAGATAAAGAAGATAAAGAACTCGCGGAGGAGCTGCTTGCAGACCCTAAAGAACGGGCAGAGCATCTTATGCTGGTCGATCTGGGACGCAATGATCTCGGAAGAATCAGCAAGCTCGGCAGCGTTATCGTTGATCGCTATGCCTATATCGAACGATACTCACATGTGATGCACATCGTGAGCGCTGTCTCTGGAACATTGCGTGATGATGTGGACGCCATGGATGTGCTCAAGGCATGCTTTCCAGCCGGTACTGTCAGCGGGGCTCCAAAGGTTAGAGCTATGGAAATTATTGACGAACTTGAACCGACCCGGCGAGGAGTTTATGCCGGTGCTGTGGGATACATTGATTTTTCAGGCAATATGGATACGTGTATTGCCATTCGGACTATGGTGGTTCAGGGAGAAAACATCGCTATCCAGGCAGGTGCCGGTATAGTGGCTGACAGCAACCCTGAACGTGAGTACGAAGAGACCAAGAACAAAGCCCAAGCACTCAGACAAGCACTGCTAATTGCATCACAAGGGCTCCTGTAAGTCGATTCAATACGTATATTCCGCAATCAACGTTAATTTCATGACGATAAAGGAAATCAAATCAGCCATCTTGAGAAAAGGATGGGCTGGAAAAACCATCAGCCGTGACGAAACTGTACAAAAGCTCAACCCGCTGATCGAAGCACATGTGGCGTTGAATCATGCCTATACCAGTCTGCTGCCATTGCTAAAGTCGGATGATGCTAAACAGGAACTCGTATCTATCCTGAAGACCGCCCGGCTTGATGTTGGTAAGCTTATGGAGGTTGTCTTTAGCTGCGGTGGAACGGCCTTTAATGGCACTGCAATAGAACCGGGATCATTCGCTTTGAGCAGTAATAATGCACTAACAGAATTGCGTAAACAGGAAGATACTTTTCGTGAATTTCTTATGGCTGAGCGCCCCGTCGAACACCAGATTCGTACAGAAGCCGTACTTACACGCCTGCTGACAAATAGCGATATCCGGCTTTCGTTTATCCGAACGTGTACCCGGCATGCGTTTGTAGCTGCCTAAATATACCTATGACACCATACCCCTTCACCCCTGACGAGACTGTGGTTGTATCCGGAATTCAATCCTCCGGTGCACTGCACCTAGGCAATTACTTCGGTGCGTTAAGACAGCATATAACACTCCATAGGGAGCATCCTTCGTACTACTTCATCGTGAACTATCACGCAATGACATCTTTACACGACCGGGATGCGCTGCTGAATCACACGCTGGATGCCGCAATAACCTACCTGGCTCTTGGATTTGATCCCTCAAAGGGGAATCTGTTTGTGCAGAGTGACGTGCCACTGCTCAACGAGTTGACCTGGATTTTTTTCTGTCTCACACCGGTCTCCCTTCTAGAAAAAGCAACTTCGTATAAAGACAAGGTTGCACAGGGACTCTCGGCGAACTGCGGCCTATTCAATTATCCTATTCTGCAGGCCTCCGATATTCTTATCTACGGGGGAACAGTAGTACCGGTAGGTGCCGACCAAAAGCAGCACATTGAAATCGCGAGGGATACGGCCCAGCGCTTTAACCGTGTATGGTCACCCGAGCAACCATTGTTTCCAATACCAGATGCTCACATTATGGAAAGTGTCGCGGTGGTGCCTGGCATTGATGGCCGTAAAATGTCCAAGAGCTATGGTAATACCATCGGAATTTTCGATGAAGGCAAACAGCTTGCCAGTCGCGTAAAACGCATTGTAACGGACTCTACTCCACTCGAGGCCCCAAAGAACCCTGATGCAGATAATGTGTTTGCGCTGATCCGCCTGTTCGCATCTGCAGAACAGCAGTCCGCAATCAGGGAAGCCTATTTGCGTGGCGGTTATGGATATGGTCACGCCAAGAAGGTGTTGATCGAGTTGATTACTGAATATTTTGGAGAAGCACGCGAACGTAGGAGGGAATTGCTCAAGGATATGGACTACGTCCGGGATGTATTGCGTCAGGGAGCCATCAACGCACGTATCCGGGCAGAAGCTTGTATGGAGAAAGTTCGAGAACTTACAGGCCTAATGACTACTTACAGGGTTTGATTCTCGTTATAGATAATTACGATTCCTTTACGTACAATCTGGTGCAGCTCATCGGCTGTACCACGCATGCCATTCGTGTAGTACGTAATGATGCACTAACCACCTCGGATATCGATGCAACGCCCTTGAAGGGCATTGTTCTTTCACCGGGCCCGGGGCGCCCTAAGGACGCGGGAATATGTAACTCTGTCGTGTCCGAACTCGGCAGTAGAATTCCTATACTGGGTATTTGCCTAGGACATCAGATTATTGGTGAAGTATATGGGGCTGAAGTGACTTACGCCCCTACCCTAATGCATGGTAAAACCGGTCTAGTCCACCACAACGGCAGCAGCCTCTTTGAAGGTATTCCACATTCGTTTGAAGCTACACGCTACCATTCCTTGGTACTGAATCCCCAATTCATACCTCTCTGCCTTGATGTCACTGCTTCAACGCCGGATGGAGTGATCATGGGAGTCCGGCACAGAATCCACCCGGTGGAAGGGGTGCAATTTCATCCAGAAAGCGTCATGACACGTAACGGGAGCACTTTGATTAGTAACTGGCTGAATCGTATTGGGATAGGATCATGACCGAATACTTGCGGATTTTGTCTCGAGGCGAATCGCTCTCGGCGGATCAGGCAGCTGATGCCATGCATCAAATAATGCAGGGTAAAGCTGATCTTATTCAAATTGCGGGTTTACTGATGGGTTTGCGGGCCCGTGGCGAAACTATCGAGGAGTTGGTCGCCTTTGCGCGTGTTATGCGGACCTACTTTGTCCCTGTGACCTGCGAGGACCCAGATGCAATTGATGTGTGTGGGACAGGAGGTGACGGCACTGGTACCTTTAATATCTCTACGGCTGCAGCACTGGTCTGTGCGGGTGCGGGGGTCACCGTTGCAAAGCACGGTAATCGAAGTGTATCCTCCAAGTCCGGTAGTACAGATGTGCTCGAAGCACTGGGCGTGAATGTAAACCTTGGTGCAGAAGGCGTTGCTGCATGCCTGGAAGAGGCGGGAATCGGATTCATCTTTGCACGGCATTACCATCCGGCTATGCGCCACGTAATGCCAGTCCGCACAGCATTGGGGGCCCGTACAGTTTTCAACATATTGGGACCGCTTTGTAACCCTGCAGGAGTCAAACGACAGGTGATTGGGGCTTTTAACCTTGAGACTGCAAAAGTCATTGCGAACATTATGCATGGTCTGGGAGCGGAGCATGTGATTGCTCTGCACTCTGAAGATGGACTTGACGAAGCCTCTATTGCGGCGCCTACAACTGCCATAGATTATCGGGCAAACGATGAAGCACCAAACATTTTTCGCATTGAGCCGGAAACCTACGGCCTGGAAAGAACAAATCTTTCAAGCCTTATGGGAGGAGATGCAATACAAAATGCATCTATCCTTCGCTCAGTACTGGACGGAAAAACAGGCCCTTGCCGGGATGTAGTGGTCTTGAACAGTGCGCTTGGACTATGGGTATCCGGCCGTTACAAAAGCATTGATGATTGTATTGCGGCCTCGGTGACGAGTATTGATTCAGGTGCCGCATATGCGCGCCTCCAAATGCTGTGTGAAGTCAGCAACCGAACATGACGGTCCTCGACCGCATTGTAACAGACGTTAAGATTGCACTGGAGAGATACAAGCGTCTCACTCCAAAACATGAGCTAGAAGCCGCAATCCGTACCGTTCGACCTGTAAGAGATTTTGAGTCTGCACTCGGCGGACCAAAGCTCGCTATCATTGCGGAAATAAAACAACGCTCTCCCTCCAAGGGCTTACTCAGAAAACCGTTTGACGTGCGGGCACTTGCCAGGGATTATACTGCTGCTGGTGCAAACGCTATCAGTGTACTGACCGAAGAAGATCATTTTGGAGGCTCTCTTTCACACTTGGCGCTGGCAGCTGCACACTCCAACCGCCCCCTTCTGCGAAAAGACTTCGTGATCGACCCTTATCAACTGTACCAGGCTCGAGCATATGGAGCTGACGCAGTACTACTGATTGCAGCAATACTGGAAGCGTCCCTGCTTAGAGACCTGCTCAGTCTAGCAACAGAATTAGGCCTGGCCTGTCTGGTTGAAGTCTATGATCCAGTTGAGTTGGACAAGATTGATTTTGATCAGGTTTCTATCCTGGGCGTTAATAACCGGGATTTACATACGTTCAAGGTAGATATTGAGCATTCGCTGAAAGTATTCGAACTGGTCGGAAAGGGAGTAATTAAAGTTTCCGAAAGCGGGCTCCAGGCGCCTGCTGATCTGGCATACCTGCATCGTCGAGGAGTGGATGCAGTATTGATTGGAGAGACATTTATGCGAGCCGACGACCCCGGTGCCGCATTACTATCACTGCGAGAGAAGACCGCGACCATCCTTACATCGCACACGAATTGATGCAGTGCAGAATTAAAATTTGTGGACTGACTTCCCTGGCGGATGCACGATTTTGTGCAGGTGCAGGAGCGGACTATCTGGGGTTCATTCAACATCTTCCCAGTCCTCGCTACATCGCTCCAGATCAAGTACGACAGATTACGGAATGGCTTTATGGTCCCAAGACGGTCGGTGTGTTCGTGAATACAGACGCGGCAACGGTTAATCACAGTTGTACAATTGCAGGCTTTGATCAAGTGCAGTTGCATGGCGATGAATCGCCTGCATACTGCAGACGCATGACACTCCCCGTGATAAAAGCATTTTCTGTCAAACCAAGTACGAATGCCCGATCACTCGCAAGGATACTTACGGCTTACCAGAACTGTGTAGAGATTTTTCTCCTTGATACATGGCATTCTGACCTGGCCGGAGGTACGGGCAAGTCCTTCGATTGGAATGTTGCTAAGACGCTGGCAGTGGATTTCCCGATCATTCTCGCAGGAGGTTTAAATCCAGGCAACGTAAAACAAGCTATTCAGGCTGCCTCCCCTTGGGGTGTTGATATATCAAGCGGGCTCGAGCATGCACCAGGGGAAAAAGATTTTGATTTAGTGACCGACTTTTTTGACTCGATGGCAAAGGTTTCTCTTGATCTATAACGCACCAGACCGTAAAGGGCGTTTTGGGCCATATGGCGGCGCCTACATACCCGAGATTCTGGTCCCAGAGCTCGATGCCCTTCGTGTGGCTTTCGAAGAATCCTGGCAGGACGCAGAGTTTCATGTCCAGTACCAGGACCTGCTTAAAACCTATGTTGGACGCCCCACTGCGTTGACACCGGCCAATCGATTAAGCGAAGCCCTTGGAGGAGGACACATTCTCCTTAAACGTGAGGATCTGTGTCACACTGGTGCACATAAGATCAATAACACAATCGGCCAGATTCTTCTTGCCCGCAAAATGGGTAAGACGCGAATCATAGCCGAAACAGGGGCAGGACAACATGGTGTAGCTACTGCCACCGTCGCTGCCCGTTTTGGATTGCAGTGCGTAGTCTACATGGGAGTCGAGGATACGGAACGCCAAGCACTTAATGTCGCGCGCATGCAACTCCTAGGAGCTGAAGTACGTCCGGTGACCAGTGGTAGTCAAACGCTGAAGGACGCTACGAATGAGGCAATCCGGGACTGGGTCTCTAATCCGACTGACACGTTTTATATCATCGGTTCAGTCGTAGGGCCGCACCCCTACCCAATGATGGTACGCAGCTTCCACAACGTGATCGGCGAGGAAGTCAAACGGCAACTAAACGAATTAACAGACAGAAACACCCCCGATGTGCTTGTAGCCTGCGTGGGAGGCGGGTCCAATGCGATTGGGTTGTTCTACCCATTCATTAATCATCCCGAAGTACAGATGTTTGGTGTGGAAGCGGCAGGTGAAGGACTCGATGGACGTCATGCCGCTACGCTCACGCGGGGAGCTATGGGGGTTCTACATGGTGCAATGAGCTATTTGCTCCAGGATGATGATGGGCAGATTGAACTGGCACACTCTATATCAGCGGGACTGGATTACCCTGGCGTAGGGCCCGAACACTCATGGCTAAAGGATCTTGGACGAGTGACCTATCTCACTGAAACAGACAAGAATGCCCTGGCCGGTGTTGAACTATTGTCTAGAACGGAGGGAATCATCCCGGCCCTTGAAACGGCTCACGCCATCGCGGCCCTGAAAAAAATCGTGCCTCAGGTTGCTCCTGACTCAATAATTGTGGTGAATTGCTCTGGACGCGGGGACAAGGATATGCAAACAATCATGGATAACCTATGAACTCACGTTTATCCACTAGATTGCTGACGCTAAAATCGAATGGGGAGAAGGCTATGGGAATCTTCCTTACGAGTGGATTCCCCTCCCCCGAGGCTACAAACCTCCTACTGGATGCGATTGACGAGGGTGGCGCCGATTTCATTGAGCTGGGGATGCCACACAGTGACCCTCTTGCCGAAGGCCTTCCCATACAACACTCCAGTACTTGCGCTCTGAAAGCCGGGATTACAATGCAGGATACATTGGAGGCCGCAGCACAGTTCAGACAACGCAGTGAAACACCGCTCCTGCTCATGGGCTACATTAACCCCATTTTGCGCTTCGGAGCAGTACAATTCTGTGAACGTGCAGCTGCCGCAGGAGTGGATGGATTGATCATCCCCGATTTGCCTCCGCAGGAAGCTTCTCTTATGCGCAAGCACATGCAAAAATACGGACTGAACCTAGTGTTCCTCGTAGCCCCCAACACCCCTACTGAACGCATGAAGGAAATTGACCGCCTTTCCGACGGCTTCGTCTATTGCGTGACAATCACAGGATTAACAGGGACCGGCCTTGCGGGACGTTTGGACACTATTAATTCTTACCTGAAACGTGCACGTGAAATGATCACACACAACCCCTTACTGGTAGGCTTCGGAATTCGGACCTACGACAACGCCTGTGATCTCTCGAAGCATACGGATGGTTTTATCGTTGGATCGGCAGTCATTAAGGAAGTGGAACGCCTGTGGGCATGCCCGGAACTATCGATGGTTGAACGCGGCCAGCTCGTGGCACGATTTGTGCGCTCCCTCAAGTATGGTCCAGAGAAATAAAATTTGCGTGAACAATAATGCGATCTACTGTCCTTTTGCTGACAGCAGCCTTAATATGCACAGGCTGCGGCGACAGCGTATTCAATAATGACTTTCGACCCAATGCCACCGGCATAGAAGGTCAAATAACAGTCGTTATCGACTCTGCACTGTGGAGGGGAGACGTTGGAGATGCTGTCCGGGACCATGTAGGGGGAGCCATTGAAACACTTCCGGCTATTGAACCCGAGTTCGACCTGGAAGCAATCGGGCTCACCTCCCGCGATGCTTTTGAAATGGTGCAAGACCGCAAGAATGTGCTTTTTGTAGGCCTAATTGACGATGATGCTACCCCCGAAAGCCAATACCTGAGTACGATCTTCGGTGCCGACTCACTACGCCAAATGATTCTCGGCGGCTCACCTGCACTTGTAGCCCGGCCAAATAACTGGCGGAGAAATCAACTGGTCTACTACTTGGCAGCAGGCTCCCCTGATGACCTAACCAGTTCCATTGAACAGCACGCAGAGCAGCTCAGGTATCATTTTAATGAGATCACAAGATCGCGTCTTCATAGGGACATGTTCGATATTGGGCGCCAGCGTGACCTGGAACAGGTTTTGATGGATCGACACGGGTTTGCTGTACACGGACAACACGACTTTTTTATTGCAATCGATACGACACAGTTCGTGTGGCTTCGTCGCGTGCTTTCGGATACCTGGAGAAGTGTGTTTGTGTATTATGAGGAAAACGGGAATCCCGAGAACCTTACTCCTGAATGGATTGCTAGTGCCCGGGACGCACTCACTCGGCGCTATATTGGCGGCACAGCAGGAGGATGGATTGAGGTTGATCGTCGGCGCCCCGTGACTGCTGCAGAGATCAATTTTAATGACCGTTACGCAATTGAATTTCGGGGTCTCTGGCACATGGTCGGCGAAGAGAACGGTCGTATATTCCCCTTTGGGATGGGGGGACCATTTGTTTCATATGCATTCTACGACGAGCCTACCCGCCGGCTTTATCTGATTGATGGAATGGTCTTTGCCCCTAATTTTTCCAAACGCGAGTTTGTGCGACAAATGGAAGTCATTGCATATACATTTCGTACCCTTGAGGAAGAACAACGTGAGCGTATATAGCTGGTACTGTGCGTTACTCCTCACTGTCTTCGCAGCCTGTGCTACCGGCCCTGGCGAGCTTGGAAAGGAGTCTGTTGACAGCCTGATGGTTGAGATCTTTATCGATACGCATCTGGCTAACGCGCGTGCTGTACTAGGATACGGATCGGATGGTGCACCACTTGATACAATAATCGTGCGTAGAGGACTATCCAGAAAAGAATTTGACCACCGGATGGCCTTCTATGCCAAACATCCCCAAACCTACCTAGCTGTACAGAATCAGGTCATGGATCGTCTAGGACAGGAAATCCGTTTAGTCGCGAGTTTCTAGCAACCTCTTTTCGCTCTCAATTTCGTCCCGAAAGTTTCCCTATGCGAACCCCTCGCGTGGCAGTCATCATAGTTTCGTACAACGCACTGCCTGTCATTCAGAAATGCTTGCCATCAGTAGTGCAGACGACCTGGCCAAACCTAGAGATTGTTTTTGCCGACAATAATTCCACCGACGGGTCCACCGAATGGGTCGCCAACCGATTCCCTGAGGTCCGCATCATTCGCCACCCAGATAATTGGCTCTTCAGCCGTGGGAATAATGAGGCGATTCGGAAGGTTACGGCGGACTATATCGTGCTCCTCAACAATGATGTAGCCGTTCCTGAAGACTGGCTGCAACCACTCGTATCGTTTGCCGAAAGCAACCCTTTGATTGCAGCACTCCAACCAAAGATCCTGCAATTCAGCCGCCGGGATCATTTTGAGTATGCGGGGGCTTGCGGAGGATACCTTGATCGACTCGGATATCCCCTGGCACGCGGTCGTATTTTTGACCACACTGAACAGGATGTAGGCCAGTATGACACGCCCGTGAATGTTGATTGGGCAAGCGGTGCAGCTATGTTACTTCGTCGAAATGTACTCGATGATATCGGGCTTCTCGACGAAACCTTTGGCCTCCACATGGAGGAAATTGACCTCTGCTGGCGACTCCGCCGGGCAGGACATGAGATTGGTGTGGTTCCTGAAAGTGAAGTTTATCACATCGGTGGCGCGACGCTGGCCCGTGGAAACGAGCGCAAGCTCTATTACAACATCCGCAACAGCCTTCTGATGCTATATAAAAATCTGCCTCCGGGCCACTTTAGAACAGTACTCCTCCAGCGGATCATACTGGATCATTCGGTGGCTCTGGCGTGGCTATTAGGCGGAAAATGGAGGCGAACACGGGCGGTGATCCGCGGATATCTGGATGCGCATCGGATGCGACCGAACTACTCCCAACCAACGGAGGTGACGGCCCTCCCCTCTTATCGGGGGCAAATTCTTCTGGAATACATACTCATGGGACGGCGTCGCTTTTCTGATCTGCCTGACAAATTTCTCAGTCTCAATCACGTAACCGCCCCACCTGACTCAATGCCTTGATTTTACGATCTAAAGTGCGAATGGCAAGGGAGAGGAATGTGTACCCCAATACCGGAGCAAACGAGCGCACAAGCCACCTGAGAGGACCAATCTCGCTTTCCAGCCCGGCAAAAAACCCGATACTCCAGAGCGAATAGTAGTACACCGCGGACAAAATAACTGCTATAATTTGAGCGGTCTTGAGTACTTTTGACTGGACCTTAGGCCTGCCATGGAGCACAAGACTCCCCAGCAGTATGGGGACCACTAATATCAGACTGGGCCTGATTGCCTGGAGTACCGTTCCAGAAGAAGCACCTAAATCAAACAACAGCAACAAATAGGCCAACGCTGATACGGTCAGAAAAATCAAATGGATATATCCCATGAATCAATTCAAATTGTGAGCATTCATACTAGTCTGCATTTGCGTCTCGCTTCGGATTCCGCATTGGTTCTACTTGATGAGCGTCATGCGTCCACTGGCATGATGAATCTCTTTCCCCATTTGCGCCTTGACTTGATAGACGTACGCACCGGAAGGTAGATGAGAAAGTTTGAGGGACAGGGACTGTGAAGGGCCGGCTGCTACAGTCGGGAAATCTTCTCGGTGTATCTGCTGTTCCAGCATATTAAATATATCTACGGATACTGCTGCCGTCTCCGGCAAATCCAGCAGAATAGTGGTAGACGGATTGAATGGATTGGGGTAATTCCCGAGCAAATCAAAGTCCACAACCAGAGGTACTTCCGCAACATTGGTGGCGACATCCACGCGCACCGTAATCCAATCAGGATCAGAGATTGCATATCCGTTGGCCTGGGGCGGCGTCCCTTCATGCCCCGGAGTTGCAACCAGTCTAAAGTGAAGTTCTCCTTCCGTCATTGGTGCTGTAAAGCTGGGCATGGCCGTGTCTCCACCCGTCAAGGGTAATGCCCCTAAAATAGGAGTATCTGAATCTGGACCGTCTACTTGAATCCAAGTCCATCGTACGAAACTCCCCCATGGTCCAGTGACGCTGCCTGGAATAGAAATCTCAGTTCCCGGCTGTACGGTTAGATCTGCGCTTGCGTTGACCACCGGACGGAAGGATGCTCCTGGGTTATCTTGAAGAAGTAAGCCGACAGAATTACTCGAGTACAATCCAGTAAGATCTTCAAAAATGCCGTCAGGTAGCGTACTCAGATCATTTTCGCTCAAATTAAGCTCATTCAGCGAGGTCAGTTCATCAAAGATGCCCTCGGGGAGCGTGCTCAGATCATTATCGAACAACCGAAGCCCCTCCAGCGAGGTCAGTGGATCAAAGATACCGTCGGGGAGCGTGCTAAATGCATTACCGCCCAAAGAAAGCCCCCCCAGCGAGATCAATTCATCAAAGATGTCCTCGGGGAGCGTGTCCAGACCATTATTACTCACGTGAAGCCACCTCAGCGAGGTCAGTCCATCAAAGATGCCCTCTGGGAGCGTGTCCAGACCATTATTACTCAACCAAAACCCAATCAGCGAGGTCAGTCCATCAAAGATGCCCTCGGGAAGCATGCTCAGATCGTTATTGTTCAACCAAAGCAAAGTCAGCGAGGTCAGTTCGTCAAAGATGCCCTCGGGGAGCGTGACCAGATCATTACGGCCCAAACGAAGACTAGTCAGCGAGGTCAGTTTATCAAAGATGCCCTCGGGGAGCGTGTCCAGGTTGTTACCATCCAACTTAAGCCAAATCAGCGAGGTCAGTTTATCAAATATGCCCTCGGGGAGCGTGTCCAGACCGTTATCATCCAAGAGGAGCCACTCCAGCGAGGTTAGTTCATCAAAGATGTCTTCGGGGAGCGTGTCCAAGTTGTTACGCCACAAATCAAGCGCACCCAGCGAGGTCAGTTCATCAAAGATGCCCTCGGGGAGCGTGTCTAGATTGTTACGCTTCAAATCAAGCGTAATCAGCGAGGTCAGTTTATCAAAGATGCTCTCGGGGAGCGCGTCCAGACCATTATTACCCAACCAAAGCGTAGTCAGCGAGGTCAGTTCGTCAAAGATGCCCTCGGGAAACCTGATCATAGCATTGTAACCCAAAAAAAGCTCACCCAGCGAGGTCAGTTCATCAAAGATACCGCCAGGGAGCCCGTGCAGATCATTACCGCCCAAATCAAGTTTAGCCAGCAAGGTTAGTTTATCAAAGATGCCCTCGGGGAGCATGTATAGAGCATTTCCGCTCAACCCAAGCTCACTAAGGAAGGTCAGTTCATCAAAGATGCCCCCAGGGAGTGCGTCCAGAGCATTACTATCCAAGAAAAGCGCAGTCAGCGAGGTCGGTTCATCAAAGATGTCGTCAGGGAGTATGAACAGTCTATTACGCCTCAAATCAAGCACTAGTAGCGAGGTGAGTTCATCAAAGATGTCGTCAGGGAGCGTGCTCAGGTTATTATCATACAAGGAAAGCCCAGTCAGCGAGGTCAGACCACTAAAATCTCCAGCCTTCAGACTTGAAATATTTTCAGAGTTTAACGATAGGGTATCTGTGATTGCGGCTAGTTGTGTACTCGTAACTTCTGCACAATCATTCGTACCAGGGATCTTACTCAAGATCGCACTCATTACGGCAGCCGTTCGATCGCAAATATTCATGCTCATATGTGCGACTGGCTTCACTGCCGAAATCGCAGCCACAGGCATTACCCCGTAGAACCTGTCCTGAAAGATCCCGCGTGTTTCTGCCTCCAGCCGGAAGCGCTCATACCGATCAAGAATTGACCTTCCTGTGTCTATACTCTCCAATCTTAGGTTTTCCCATTCTCTGAAGTCAATCTCTCTGGAAGGTGCATGCTCCGGCATCTGTGCGAGAACCGGGCCAAGCAGAAATGAGAAGAATGCGACCAGAGCAGAGAAATATACAAGCCGACGATAAGCCTGTCGCGCTATAGGTGCAAGATGGCAGAATGTGGTGACGTGCCTCCCAGTGGAGCAATGTACGCCGACCCGTACGGATGTATTCGTGATCCCCTCCTTTATGGAATCTGAAATCAGCGCCGTAAAGAATTTCATTTCTTGGGATTTGCTTATAGGCAACTGGTGTGAATCGCCATTATCCTGCACAGGTTTTACGCAACCCGGCCACGGTGCCTGGCCACTACAATGTATGCTTCCACATGGTTGCAGGCTTGTGATGCGCCATGATAACCGAAATCAATTCCACACCCGCTGGACACAGTAGACAATCAGAGGCACCCCCATGGCCAGTCCAGCAAATGTACCGGCTCCAGATAAGACTTTTATTGACCATGGATCGGTCACTGTTATTATCGAAATAATAACCAGAGACCAAGTTGAAAAGGAATGGAAACCCCGCAATCAAGGCCCACCAATGTTCGGGGTGATATGCAACAAGTTTTCAGGTTCCGCTAATGTTTTCTGTGCTACTGATATTGTCACATCGGCCGGCGGACATTTCAACCGCCGGCCAAATGCGAGCTTAGTACACGTTCAGTTGAATGCGTTTTTTGACTACGGCGAATTTGATAGTATGCGATCCCACGCCGGGGACCTCAACATGAATCAGATACATCCCACTCGCTATGGGCAGATTCTGATCCGTCGTCAAATTCCATGGAATGGTAGCTACACCGGGCGATTGCTTATTGATCGTCTTAATAAGCGTACCGTTGAGCGTAAACACACGAATAGTCGCTACATCAGGCAGATTCGTGAAACGTACTTCATCGGTAAACTGACCCACCTCGTAGGAAGATGCTCCCTTGTACGGGTTCGGCACAATTCCAATATCCTCCAAGCGAAGTTGTCTGGTTGCGAGGTCAAACTCCATCGCAGCATAACCTTCGGTTGAGAAGGTATGCACATCTCCGGGTTGGTTAGGCTTGGAGGTGACGATCCTGAATACTGTACCCAACTCCGCCATATCGGGATCGTACGGAGGTGCAGTACCAACATTCCACCCCACAAGTACCATCCTGGCAATGATTTCATGTCCTATCCCAATGTTTCCGGCAAAAAACTCATTATAACCGATCTCGCCGGGGGTCAGGTCCGTAGGTGGATACCAGTAGACCCAATCCGTAAAGGGATCATTGGCAGCACTCGAAGCAGGATGATCGCTGCCGATATCAAATACACCGTGCTCGGTTCCCCCTCCACATGTGTTCGTATCACAAATAACCGGAAGCAGACGCACATCATCACTGGCATCATTCGGCGTGGCAATCCCGGCATCCCATAGCTCAAATGGAAGTTCCATCAATGCGCCATCGCTAAATCCACGAAAACCCAAGCAGTCTGCCGCCTCAACTGTGCCATTGATCGTGTTTGCACAACGCTCGGTGAAGCGCATCTCGTAATCTGTGATTCCAATGTAAGGTGTATTACCACCGTTACGCGTGCTGCGAGCAACGAAAGATGCAAACGGCTGCGAAGCGCCACCCGCATGGATCATCCAAATTGCTCCATTGGTTTGCTGCCTCCCTCGGTCGAGCCCTACACCTTGAAAATTGGGGAAGTTATTCCACGTTATTGCGGCATAAGCAGGTGGATCTACAGGCCCACCAGCATTAGCTGTAACCTGAAAATCCTTGAAACCCGGGCTCGGCCCCCGAATCGTGAACAGCAATCCGTCAAGTACCATAACATTATCCCGCTGTGGAGCAGCATAATCAATGGTTGAACCATCAAACAGCACCGTATCGTCACGCTTGACCCTGTACGTAATCACACTCGCATTGATATCGTCAATTTTCTGGCGTGCCGCTACCGCACTGATCGGATCAACCTCATTCTCGTCCACCGCTACAGAAGCAGAACCCAAAGTTTTGCCTGGAACATCGTGCTCAACAAATTCAACCGAGTAAGTGGCTTCCTTAATCGCAGCCGGATTGACAATGTCTGCGGTCACAAAACCATCCCCGATGCCTTCTTTCATTGCCGTGAAATCAGCCTCATCAAAGTCTTCAGCTGCGGCGATAGCAGCATCTGCGATTTCCAGCGTCGGTCTGGTTGGGGTAACCTCTACACGAGTAACTGGCCCGCGGGTAATCTTACGACCAGGATTGTCGTAATTCTGTGCGTACGCCTGAACACCAACAAAGTAGGTGGTGTAATTCGTTAAACCCGATGCCACATGGAAGTTCTGGACCCCTCGATCCGTTCCGTTCGCCACAACCGTCTGCTCCTCCTGGATTAATCCATCAAGAACCAACTGGCCTCCATCAATTACGCGCGTTACTCCGTTAGGCACGTCGTATACCGCTACCGTTGTCCCCACCTGATCCAAAGCACCCGAATATTGGATTACCTCATATCCCTCGAATACTACCTCATTATTATCCTCTGGTGCGAATGGGTCTTCAACCCGATAAGACTCAAGGAAGTTATTCGACTGAGGTGTATTGCTCCACTCTAGAACTGCACCCCCATCCACAGCAGTGACTGTTACCCGGGGTGGAGCCGGCGGCGCTGGAATCTGGAAATCACTATCGTAGGCCGCCTGGGCAAGTGCACTTGCCGCTTTCATCTTCTGAACTGAATCAAAATTGTCTGCTCCTCGTGCCCAGACTAATCCATAAACAATCTGCTGCATACTCTCGGGATTGATCGTGAACGGCCCCGTTCCCATAACAATGCGCCGGTCTGCTGCTAGATTGTTTTTTCCTGCACCGTCTGAATTGCACTCAGACCAGTACTCGCAGTTATCATCGCTGGCACCAGGATCTCCCGGGAACATATATGCGGTGCAGACCAACGAGAAATCTCGGCCAAACCACCCCTTCGTAATACACTTGCCATCCTTCCACCGTCCACGCATATAGTTGTAGTGGTCCAAGGCAGTAGAGGGTTCGCAGTTTACACAACCACCGCCATGATAGAGCATGAACGAGGTCATTTCAAGATTCTTGAAATCCTGGACCCACTCAGTGCTCACCTTGGCCGAATCACCAAGTGATGGCACGATCGGCCCCTGGAAAAAGTCATATCCAGCTGCCGGAGCAGGAGAACCATAACCATCACTCCCCTCATCTTCGTTATCCGAGTTCCACACATAGCCAACCCCCAAGGTCGTATCGGAACCTACCCAGTCATCCTGGAAATTCCCAAGGTCAACATCCGAGAAAATGGCCATATACACATCGGTAAATGGCCAATTCCCTTTATAATAAAGATCGTACTTGTAGAACGTGGCATTACCAATGTCTCCTGCGACCCTGAACGCAAATGCCGTAACGTGCACCTCCAAACCAATCGGCGGTGATGATGCGCCGTTATGTTCATTCCCGCGATCATTCATGACCCACCAAATCGACTGATCCCCAAGGATTGCCGGCCGCTCTCCGCCGGCCAGATCAATCACACGGCTTACCCGTTGTACAAGAGGCTGATTCAAGACGAAGATCGTTTCTCCAGCCTCATCAACCTCTCCATCTCCATCATCATCAACCCCGTTGCCGGGAGGAGCATAGGTGGGAGCCCCTAACCCCGTGGGCCAGTCACGTAAGTCTGGAGTGGTTACTCCCGTAGCTTCGTAATCTTGAATATCATCAATGCTTACCTTGTAGAGTCGATCAAAGGGTGCACAGTCAGCAGGAGGGGCTCCATTGTCATCCAACGGACCAGCCCAGAAGTGATAGTTACCATAACGTGCTGCCGCTACACGCACCTGTCCATCTACTTTACCGCCAATCCACATACCGGCGTTGAAGATAACCTGTGCTCCCCCACCCTTTGGTACATTGTAGACGTGTGGACCTCCACGCCAAAACAGGTTGCCGTTGTTGAAAATACGAGCCCGAACATTGTTGATGTCCAGGTAGGACTCACCTAGCGCCACAGTGCATGTTCCAACTTGTGCATGCGTCTCGAGTACTGAACCAAGCCCCAGTACAACCAACAAGACCAGTGAAAGTGAGTATTTGCGTTTGCTCATTTCCATCGTCTTTATTGGACGAGAGGGAAGCAGGTTTACAAATAAATCCAGCTTCCGGTGAAGGGATACGCTCGCACTAAAAATCCATTCGCAATCGCTGTAGTATCGGCTCCCTCGGGGTATCCGCGCGGCAAAAAACTTTCAGTCTGCTTCGGTAAACTCCGAACCGATACCATCTCTTGGTATCCAGACAACAATGTACGGCGCTTGAACAGAACAATTCGGCTCCCGCTCAGACGGATGCGGAGCCGCAAACCACCGAACCTGCAAAATCAGGAGAGAAAAGTCTGGACGCTACCCGAAAACTAAGCCAGACCGCCCATCAGGCCTGCCAGCATAAACCCGCCGCTGACAGATCACTCACATATTGGAAATATCCCGCCTAGATGAATAGCTGATTCGAAGCGTACCCGCCTTTCGAAGTTCACCCTGGACATCGGTGACGATCCCCATTTCCGATTCTTCATCCACCCGGAGAGATACAATCAATCTCGGCTGTTCGGTAAGCTTCCTGTACATGATTGACCGAATATTGGTCAAATCTTCGATAACGGCATCATCAATCTGGACTTTGGTGTCTCCTATGGCATTACCCCGCAACTTCTCCGGGCCCGTCCAAAGATAGGCTACATACCGCTTCTGCTCGATTTTTGTAAGTGCTTCAGCCTGGGGCAGGATCGTCCGAACCTGCACCTCCTGCTCCCGCAACACGGTCGTAACCATGAAGAAGATCAGAAGCATAAAAATGATGTCCGGCAGTGATGCCGTAGATATTTCCGGCTTAGCCTTGGATTTTTTTGTAAAGTGGGCCATTGATTCTTTTTCAGATTCAGTTACCTGGGTCAGGTTCTGCTAATGAAACCTGGGCCGGCCATTTATCCCGGACCTCGTTCGCAGTGATATCCTCCAACGCGGCGCGATATTCCACATAATTCGCGAACCCCATGGAACGAGCTTCCGTATCCCATATTTCGAAGTAGGCCATCCACACCTCATCCAGCGTTTGGATGTAAAGATTGTAGGGTGTTAAACGGTCCGTCTTGATGGATACCACAGCCTTGCCCGGAGAATCAGAATACCGCGAGTCTGCACCGTTATTCTGAACGTGGGTCATGACTTCGTTACGGATCAGAGCAACGGAAGACGGCAAGTCCTCGAGGAGAACCTGCCCCTGTGCATTGATCAGAATTTTGAGCATGTTACGATCAGCAACCGGAGGCGGAGGCGTTGTGTCATCCGGCTCCGGCGGCAAGGTCATACCAATCCCGGTATCTACGTCGATCGTGGTCGTGACCAGGAAAAAAATCAGAAGCAGAAATGCAATATCCGCCATTGAGGATGTCGGAATCTCCGCACCCGCACGCTTCTTTTTCTTAGCAAGAACACCCATTACGATGCAAGTTTTTAGGTCAGGAAATGAGATTCTTGATACCCGACACCAACAGTGCAACCAGTGTCAGACCAAGAGAGAGCATAATGGTCATAATGCCAGCATCAGTCCACGTAGGCAGCGCAAGGCGCAGAACTATAAACAGCAGTAATGGAACCGCTACGAGTGCAACTGAGATCATCTTTACCTTGCCGAACATCAAACTGCGTACACCGGAAGCCAGCATTACCAAAAGGCCAAGCCCCATTAATGCAAAGACTACATAAAGGGCAATGTTTAGAACAGACATAATGAATTTGTCTATCTGTGAGGTGCGCGAACACCCCGGTTAGCGTACTGTCAGGGTTCCGCCTAAGCAGAGGACCCAGACTCCTTCATGACAAGGGAATCGATCAGTTCAATCGAAGCCTCCTCCATCTCTACAACGATCCGGTCAATTTTTGACACGGCATAATTATAGAAGAACTGCAGAATAATCGCAACGATCAGCCCGAACACAGTTGTTAGAAGGGCAATTTTGATTCCTCGCGCCACAAGGCTCGGAGAAATATCACCAGCTGCTTCAATCGCATCAAAGGCCGCTACCATACCGATAACCGTGCCGAGGAAACCAAACATTGGCGCCAAGGCAATGAAGAGCGATAACCATACAAGGCCGCGCTCCAGAAAACTCATTTCGATCGAGCCATAGGCGACCACAGCCTTCTCCACGGCTTCAATGCCCTCCTCAGAGCGCATCAGACCGGCTTGAAAAACCGAGGCTACCGGGCCACGTGTTGCTGCGCATATCTCTTCAGCGGCTGACACCCCACCATCCTGCAGGGCTTCTTTAACATGCACGATAAACTTGCGCGTGTTAACATCAGCCAGGATTAACTGGATAACACGTTCAAACGCTATGGCAAGACCGATTATGAGAATAATCAGCACCGGCCACATGAACTCTCCGCCTTGGTTGAAATAATTCACCAGAACGTTGATCATACCTTCATCTGTGGCAGCTGCATCCTGTAACAGCAAGACGTTTCCAAAAAGCTTCATTGACTAGTCCTCCGAGGAAATTGGTTTTGGGATTGAGAAGTAAGATACCTAAACGACGACCATACAACACACTGCATACTATCCAAAAGCAATGCACCGCAAAAATGTTTTTCGTAGCCGAGTAACATAAGCTCGCCAAGTTAGGCGACTAATTTAATACTTATATCTGAAAGTTGAACAATCAGGAAGCATTTAGTCAATTACTGACGAGTGCCTCGGCTTCGGGCCAAAGCCTAAGTGCTGCCTGCAATGTTTTGTCCTGTGGATGCATGATCGGATAGAACGCCTCTAAGTCAAAGATACGCACAGCCAGTCTTGCTTTTATCCTAGCCTCAAGATACGACCGATCTACTTCTATTTCTGATTCACTGAAAGTCCCTTCCTCTTCGCCAATGCGAACGCCCCGCACACGGGCATACTCAAGGAACTTCTGAAACTCAGAATCTTCCACAACAAACGAATCGAAAAATCCACGCCGATCACTCCTCCATCTTGCTACAAGTGCTTCGCCTTCACGGTCATACCACATGCGGGCATAAGTATTAGCCAGATTTCGACTTAATACCTCGCGAAGAAAAACGGACGCAGAATCAATATCTGTGATGAAGTCCGGCAAAATCCCACCACCCCCAATTACTGTCCGGCCGTTAGCCGTTTTGTAAAGTAGCGAGTCCGGAACACTGTCTATGATTTCCTGAGCACTCAGCAACGCAGTGTTCGCGTGCAGTTCACGCTTGGACTTCATGTAATCCTCCCGGTCACCATTGGCATACGGGGTTTGAATTAGCCGGCCGGATGGTGTGTAATAGCGGGCTATTGTTACGCGCATGGCACTTCCATCAGGAAGCACGTGTTGCTGCTGTACAAGACCTTTCCCAAAAGTGAGTCGCCCAACAATAAGTCCACGATCGTGATCCTGTAGTGCACCAGCTACAATTTCGCTCGCTGATGCGGACGCTTCATTGACAAGTACAATGACTGGTAGGTCCTCGAGTAAACCTCTGGAGCTACCAACATACGACTGGTTAGCCTCGCGAATACGGCCTTGCTGGGAGACAATCAATGCATCATCCGGGAGGAATTCATCTGAGATTTGCACTGCCATTTCCATATAGCCCCCCGAGTTTCCACGCAGATCCAGGAGCAGCCGCTGCATATTTTGGGTCTTGAGCTCATCAACGGCCTGTCGAAATTCCTGATGAGTGGTGCCTGAGAAGCGGTTTATCTTGATAAATCCAGTCACATCGTCCATCATGTAGGCCGCATCTACCGCATTTAACGGAATCCGATCCCGAACGATAGTAAATTCAATGGGCCTCGTATATCCTGGGCGAACAACTACAATATCAACAGACGTTCCTCTTGGTCCCTTGAGTGTACGCTGAACATCAGCAGTCTCGAATCCAAGTGCACTTTGTTGGTCCACTTCCACGATTCGATCCCCCGAATGTAATCCCACTTCTTCGCTGGGGCCTCCAGGAATCACACTGAGCACTGTTAGTGTGTCCTGTCCCTCAACACCCTCGATAAACTCGAACGAAATCCCAATACCCTCAAAACCACCGCTGAAGTCTTCTTCAACACGACGCATCGTTTCAGCATCTATATAGACCGAATGTGGATCGAGTTCTTCCAGCATACCTTCCAATGCATGCTCAGCAAGCGCACCCGAATCTACATCTTCCACATAGCGTTCATTGATGATCAGGAATGCATTTTCTAGTTTCTGCAGTGCGGCCCGCGTATCATCCGACAAAGCAGACTCAAGCTGCATTCCCAGCAGTATACCCGTTACCAACACCATGACACCAACCAGTACCTTTGTATATGTGGTTCTGGACTTCCTCATTTTCTCACCGCGGTTACGTGACTAACAAGAATACGAATCGCGTACAACAACTGCACACAATAATGGATCCAATCTCCAGATTGATAGACATTTGTCGATGAAGATAGTGAGTTTTGCAATTCTGACACTATTCATCTGCCTTATCGTCGGAATTTCAATATGGCGAACAGCATACAACTGGCAATCTTCTCCCCCGAAGCAAGTAACTGTGGAGGCCTTGGGTGATTCCGTGAAAATTCTTTGGGGAGAATTCAATTCAGTGGAAATAATGGCAAACTCCGTGCCAGATGCATTAACAGGGCTTGGTTATGTCCAAGGACGCCTGAATGGCTGGACCATTGCGCTCTGGAGACAGGCCGCCTTAGGCAAACTCACTGACTGGTACGCGCCCAAAGGGAAGCACGCAGACCGGCTCGTGCTGCAACTGGGCTTGGCAGAGATTGCCCAAATGGCTGCTAACAATCTTGATACAGAAGAAAAAGACCTGATTGCCGCATTTGGGGCAGGGATACAGGCTGCATGGAAGGATGCAGACCATATGCACGAATTTTTCTTACAAGACATTACTCCCGAACCATGGGAGCCTTGGCACACGCTTGCTGTTGAACGCTTACTTGCGTGGCTAAGCACCAGTCCAGACTCTGTGTGCGGGCTAGGGTTATCAGTTTGTAGTGGAGATGCCGAACTACGCTCCATGCTGCATCTGCAAGGATTTGAATTTAGCAGTTCGTGGATTTTTTCTACTCCGGGACGCTCTTTACTCTATCAACGCCATGTGCTCGGCAAAGCCGTACCACCGGTATTTCAAGAGGCTGTACTGAATGTGCGTGGGCAATCCGAACTAGAGGGGCTTTCACTCATTGGGACCCCCTTCTTCCCCACGGGCAAGTCCCGAAATTATGCTTGGTCGGTACTCATTTATTCTCCCAAAACCAGCGGACCTGTTCTTGACAGCCTCGATCAAAGAATGCACTTGACCTTTCCCACTCGGGAGGAAATAGTGATTCATCGGCGCACAGATAGCACTTTCAGCACCCCCGGAGCACTACATGAACTGAAATGGTCAGGATTCAGTGCTATTTCTGATGCACAAAGCTGGTTCTCTCTGCCTCATATTTCCCCCGCCACATTTCAACTTTGGCGGGGTGGTGGAATACTGATGTCTCCTGACGGCTCGTGGGATGTCCTTGGCGATCCAAAATTTATGTTTCCCATTGATTCAGGTTTGGTCGTAGGTAACGATCCACAAATTCGACATACAGCTCTCTATCTGAATAGTATTAATCCGAAGAGGAGCGATGTAGATACATGGGTCACCGATACGCAAAGCACTTGGGTGAGGGATACATTGAGCACGATGCTCGCTTCCTTACCAATGGACTCCTTACAGCAAGTTCTCCCAGGTGCTCCTACTTCGGTTAATTCGGCACTTACCTACCTGATAAACTGGGACTATCGTTTTGATAGCCAGAGCATTGGTGCAACCATTTATCACGAATGGACTATGTCTGCGGGCCGAGATTTAGAAGAAGCTCTTTATCGTGCAACAAACCGATTGACCCAACGGTTCGGGGACGATCAAACCCAGTGGCTTTGGGAGCGCGTCCACGAGAGTAAGCGTATGTTCACAATTCACCGCAAAACGGATAGCAAAACCCTTGAGCCCCTTGATACGCCTTCCATAGGGCATGAAACAACTATGGCCTGGGGAGGTGCTCATGCAGCCATTGCACCGGTAACTTGGGAAGCCTGGATATGGAACGGAATAGATAATCATTATTCCATACGCAGGCATCATGTAGCTATTCATCAACCGCTTGGCCGCTACACGACAAGCAACAGCCGTTTCACGTTTTCATTCCCCACATTATACTCAATCACTACAACCCTTGTACCCTAAGATGCCTGCTAATAGTTGTGTCTTCGGGCTTGATGCCGGTGCCACGCAAACCCGGTTATGTGCTCACTCATTAGCCGAAAAACCCGATCTCAAGCTCTTCGGAAGCGCTGCTAACGTATTTCGTCAGGGTGAATCGCAGGCGGCTGAAATCCTGTCATGCTTGATCAACGAGGCCCTTGAAAAGCTGCCAAAAGCAGACCTACTTGCCATTCATGCTGGAGTAGCAGGTGCCAGTGCGCCCTCCACGCAAAAAGCACTCGCTGATCGCATCCGCTCGTTGGTTGCTGGCAACGATTCCCTCCAGATAAGCATATCACATGACGGCGTAACTGCAATTGAGGGCGCTCTTGGCGGTGAGGGCGGTCTCCTTTTTATTGCTGGCACGGGAAGTGGAGTAATGGCCAGAACCGAAAAAAATCACCCACAGATTGATCATGTAGGGGGCTGGGGATACCTAATCGGAGACGAGGGTAGCGGGTATTCGATAGGAAGGCGAGGTATGGCTGCCGTCGGGCATGCGTTCGATGGCGGGCCTGCAACGACGCTAACGGATCTGACCAGAGATCGCCTGAATATCCATGATCGTTATTCTCTGCTAAATAATATATCCAGTCCTGACTGGAAGTTTCAGCATGTAGCACCACTTGTGCTGGAGGCCGCCAACGACGCTGATGCTGTCGCGCTCTCTATAGTACACAACGAAACCGCTCTACTGGCACGCCAATCGGAATGGCTGTTGAAAAAGCATCCGGATCTGAGTCCCAGATTCACTATCACTGGCGGACTCAGTAATCACGAATTTTACGTTGCCAGTATGTGCAAAGCCATGAAGCGTGTCTGGCCTGCCGCCAATTATACGCCTCCAACAGGCACTCCCCTGGAAGGAGCAGTACGAATCGCAATGCGACTAGTTACCGGTTTTGGCGCTCCTCAATAAGCGAATCTACTACGGTAGGGTCTGCGAGCGTGGAAGTATCTCCAAGTTGCCCATAATCGTTCTCGGCAATCTTACGCAGGATGCGGCGCATAATCTTACCGCTTCGTGTCTTGGGTAAGAATGGGGCAAACTGTACAAAATCCGGCTTTGCAATCGGGCCAATTTGCTTACGGACGTGGTTGGATAATTCCTTTCGCAATGCATCCGAAGGGGTTTCGTCGGCATTAAGTGTGACATAGGCGTAGATCCCCTGCCCTTTTATCGTATGAGGGAAGCCAACCACAGCGGCCTCTGCTACACTCGGGTATGCAACCAGTGCACTCTCTATTTCTGCGGTTCCCATACGATGTCCGCTAACATTCAGAACATCATCCACGCGCCCGGTGATCCAATAGTAGCC
Organism: Rhodothermaceae bacterium bin80; assembly: GCA_002238805.1. Lineage (GTDB taxonomy): Bacteria > Bacteroidota > Rhodothermia > Rhodothermales > Bin80 > Bin80. Next base: position 31,037 of record MPNB01000025.1, read on the forward strand.
ATCCGAGTCACGGCGACATCCGTCTCCTGTAAAATACTTGCCCTCAAACGTAGCGAAATAGGTATTCACAAAGCGCTCATGGTCCCTGAATACAGTCCGGGCCTGGCTCGGCCAAGAATCGGATATGGCCAGAACGCCCTGAGATTCGCCATCAAGTACATTTCCGTTTTCGTCAAGAATCTCCGGTCTTATACCAAAGAAAGGCACCGTAGCGGAACCCGGTTTTGTAGATATGGCACCAGGTACCGGAGTGATCAATATCCCTCCTGTTTCTGTCTGCCACCAAGTATCGACGATCGGGCAGCGTCCATCACCAACAACTTCGTGGTACCAACGCCAAGCCTCAGGGTTAATGGGTTCTCCTACAGATCCCAACAGCCGCAATGATGATCGGCTTGTTTGTTCTACAAACGCATTGCCCTTGCTCATGAGCGCCCGTATGGCAGTGGGGGCCGTATAGAACTGATTCACTTGATGTTTATCAACAACCTCCCAAAAGCGGGACGCATCTGGATAGGTGGGGGTACCTTCGAAAAATACCTGTGTCGCCCCGTTGAGGAGGGGGCCGTAGACGATGTATGAATGCCCTGTAATCCACCCTACATCTGCTGTACACCAAAAAATATCTCCTGCGTGGTAATCGAAGACGATCTCATGTGTCATAGATGTATACACCAGATATCCACCAGTTGTGTGCAGTACACCTTTGGGTTTACCTGTCGAGCCCGAGGTATACAGTATGAATAACGGATCTTCGGCATTCATTGACTGGGCAGGACATTCTGCACTGGCTGCGGGGACATGTTCATGGTACCATTGGTCCCGCCCGGCAATCCACGAAATATCTGTACCCGTCCTCTGAACTACCAGCACTGTTTCTACCGCGGGACAGCGCTCTAGTGCCTGATCTACATTTTGCTTCAAGGGGACTCTTTTACCGCCTCGCATGCCTTCATCCGCAGTGATCACAAATGTTGAATCACAATCCAGAATCCGATCCGCCAAAGCCTCTGGGGAAAATCCTGCAAATACTACGGAATGCACTGCTCCAATCCGACTACATGCCAACATTGCAGCGGCAGCTTCCGGGATCATGGGCATGTAAATCGTTACACGATCTCCGCGCTTCACTCCCATAGCAGTGAATACATTGCCGAGCCGACACACTTCTGAGTGAAGCTCACGATATGATATGTGACGCGCCTCTTCCTGGGGATCGTCAGGCTCCCAGATTAATGCAATCTGGTCACCTCTATCGGCAAGATGCCGATCCAGACAGTTATAGGATGCATTCACCTCTCCATCCTCAAACCAGCGAATGTTAACGTTCGAAGACGCAAAAGACGCATTACGTACACGAGTAAACGGCTTGAACCAATGGATTCGATTGCGTGCTTCGGCAGCCCAGAATGCATCTGGGTCTGTAATAGATTCATGGTATCTAGCCCGATAAGCCTCCTCAGATGCTATGTGCGCGTTTGCGCTGAAATTGGATGCGGGGGAATAAAGAATATTCTTGTTCACGTGTCTGTTGATGGGATTGGCGTCAGATATTGGGAAAAACGATGTACCAAGAAAAACGTTGTTACGCTATGTACCGAACGGGTATCCCCTAATTTAAGCTGTATCCGACTATTGACAGAAGCTCAGCCAAAATGACACTTGCTCCGTGTTAGTTTCGGGAATCATACACACGAGTACCCATCTTATGCAGTTACTCGCGGGGAAAGTTTCAAAGTGCCAAAGGCCAACGGAGACAATAGACCAGATGACAGTCTGACGTATCGCTTACCACAACATCCGATGGGTCTTGATGCCATGACCGTCGCTCGGTTTACTGAATTTTCAACCGTTTGTTTATGGCAAACGGCCAGTACACATCGCAAGAACCTTATTAGATTACCTTCATGGGAGCAAAGCTTACCATGAGACGCTTCCTCCCGTGTGTGCTGAACTCAATTGTAGCTGTAGTAGTGCTACCACTACCTTCCAGGTGCACGACTCGCCCTATCCCATAGCTTTTGTGGCTGACCAATATCCCTACACTTAGATCAGATGGATCACACGACGAAACGCGTCCAGTTGCAGGTGACTTAGGAGCTTGTGCCCGGGGGCGATTGCCTGTGAAACTGGTGCCCACAGATCCACCTGATCGATGACCTCGGGACCTACGAAAAGAGTTTCGTTTCTTTGAACTTGTCGACGAACGCCGTTTGTTAAGTACCCGCGGTTTTATTTCTTGGATAAATCTGCTTATGTCCGGGAAGTCTACTCGTCCTCCATATCTGGAACGCATTTTAGCCCGCCCCAGATAAAGGCGTGATTTTGCTCTAGTCGCGCCGACATAAAATAGCCGACGCTCCTCCTCAAGGGCTTCCTTACTAATTTTCTCTCCACGAATTAGCGGCAACAGTCCGTCTTCCATACCACCAATGAAAACAACTTCAAACTCCAAACCTTTGGATGCATGAAGTGTCATGAGGACAACACGGTCCGAATCAGAATTGTCCTGATCGGCATCCGTCATGAGTGCGACTGCCTGTAAATAATTACTTAAAGTATGCTCCTCATCCCCATAATCATGATCCTGGATTGCACGCAATAACTCGTGAATGTTCTCAAGCCTCATCTGGCCGGTCGGGGTATCATCCTCCTGCAAATCATCCATAAGCCTCGACTCCCGAAAGAGCGCTGCGGCTACCTCGACAGGTGCTTCTCCCGCTGCAGCTTCTGCAGCATGATGGTTGATCAGCCTAGTAAAAGCCTGAATCTGGTTCTTGGCTCGTCCCTGAACATTAACATAGGGAATTAGGTCTTCCTGGATAATTTCCCGTAGTCCACGTTCAGTGCTGCGCATGTACTCGAAAATCCTCTGTTGCGATTTTATGCCAATTCCTCTACGTGGGTAATTGATCACGCGCTGAAAACTTGATACGTCACCAGGGTTCACCAAGAGGCGCAAATATGCAAGGGCATCCTTTATTTCCTTGCGCTGATAAAACGAAATTCCACCAATGATCTGATATGGCACTCCCACTCGACGTAAGGCCTCTTCAAAAGGGCGACTCTGAACGTTTGTCCGATAAAGGATTGCAAAATCACGATAGTTGAGCGCACTCCTGATGCGTTCGTCTCTAATTATTTCAACAGCACGTTTGGCCTCATCCCGACCACTGCCGGCATCAATCAATGCTACGGGAGATCCTGTCTCATTATCCGTCCAAAGCGTTTTCTGTATCTGATCGTAATTGTGGGTGATAATTGCGTCTGCCAAACTGAGAATGGTCTTTGTCGAACGGTAATTCTGCTCAAGACGAATCACTTTAGCCTCTTGGAAATCCCTTTCAAAAGAGAGGATATTTCGGATGTCCGCACCTCTGAATGAGTAAATACTCTGCGCATCATCACCAACTACGCACAAATTGCGATGCTTTCCGGCCAAAGCATTAGCCAGCGCATACTGTACCCTATTTGTGTCCTGGTATTCGTCAATAAGCACATGAGTCCACTTGTTCTGATATTTCTCCAGTATGTCAGGATGCTTGTCGAAGATGTCCAGCGGTTTTAGCAGCAGATCGTCAAAATCAAAGGCATTGGCTGCCAGTAACGCGTTGTTATAGAGATCAAATAGCTCCACGGCAGCTCTGTACTGCCTGGATTTCGTGTTCTGCCTTATTTCTTCAATCGGTCTGCGGGCATTCTTTGCCTCTGAGATATACGAATGAACTGTGCGCGGCTTCACCATTTTCCGGTCAAACCCGGATTCATCGATAAGCTGCTTAAGAATACGCTCCGAATCGTCCGTGTCGTATATCGTGAAATCGCGTGTAAATCCTATGCTTTCTGCCTCGACCCGCAGTAGCCGGGCCATTTGTGCATGGAACGTACCCATCCACATTCCCTGTGCCATGCCTGGTGGCAGGAGTTTCTTAACCCGCTCAAGCATTTCTCTCGCCGCCTTGTTCGTAAATGTGAGCGCAAGGATCTGGTATGGGCGTGCGGTCTGTGTGGCCAGTATCCATGCAATCCTGCAAGTCAGTACCCGTGTTTTGCCTGATCCCGGCCCGGCCACAACCAGCACAGGACCATCAACCGTCTCGACCGCCTCCTTTTGCCGATCATTTAATCCTTCAAGGATTGGGGTGGTATCAAATTCAGGCATTACAACAGAACCATTCTAGACCAGCCCAAGATAATGGTAAATTGTGGCGCTTATGCATTTAATTGTAGCATGCAAAAATCAGGATATTGGAACAAGGTCACAGCAGCAGTGCAATAGATCTCATAGCCGTACCTGCCATCGGAATCCGGGAGTAGGTGAGAATAATCAGCCCTCGCCAACCGCCTCGCCGGTATAGAACGCGGTCGTGCGCCTAGCGGCTGCACGGGCAGCTTCCGCGTCCGTGCCGCTGCCGACAGACGCCTCCCCCCACGCCTCGCTGCTGCCCGCTATGAACGCCTTGCCGTGGGATGTGATGTGGAATGTAGCCTCGTCCGGCTTGGGCTCCTCGGGCTGGTCAATATGGAGCGCAAGCCCCAGGAGACCCATCTCCCAGCCTACACCCGTGGCACCTGCGCCGTACTCGTTCCACTGCTCAGAAAGATGGGCAGTGTGCACTAGGGTGAGACGAGCGCGACCGGCCTCGTCGTCCGATACCCGTGCCTCCACCCAACTGACATGGGGACCGAACTCCCATGTGACTGCCAGATATGACAACCGCTCGCAAGCGGTGATCGTACCCCCTGCATTGCCCTCAAACTGAAACCGACCACCGAGTTCCAGTTCTCCGCTGATCGGAAGGAACCAGCGCGGAATGCGATCGCCGTTCGTCAAGGCATCCCACAGGTCGTTGACCGTCGTGATGTAGCTGCGGGAGAGTATGACTGCGCCAGCCGCCTGACCGTCGCGATCAAGATACACGACGGAGCGCTCTACGGCGTCAAGGTGTGATGCGAAATCAAAGTGCATGGTTCCTCCTGGAGATTCTATCGTGTCTGCCGGAAAATACCTATTTTTTGGCAGACACGACTCAGCGGTGGAAGAATCTCCTTGGCCGGTTAGATTGCCACTACCTTGCGCCCCTGTGTAACCGAATTGATCGTTTACGATCCCTTACACAATGCGCACATCAATCGTAACGGGAATAGGGATGGCTTCAAGCTCTGTCGATTGCTTTGAACGGATGAATTGGTATCGGTCTATCACGCATATCCGTCGCACCGCGTGGATTTCAAGATCGCGGTGCAGCAGTATTGTAATTGGGTAATGGAGATTTGCTTGAGGACCGACATCCGATTCCGTATCTGGTGCAAGCTTATGCTTGCGGCCTCATTAGAATAGCGTTTGTCCGATCTTAACTTAAAGTATAACTTTAACTTGGGATCTGATTTCGCAATATAATAGACATTTCATGGAACTTGCTGTTTCTTCAGTCCGAGCGATTGTTGGACTCTCAACGGTGATCGGGCTTGCATTACTACTTTCAGAGAATCGTCGTCTGGCTAATTGGCGCCTTATCTGTATAGGACTTCTGGTGCAAATAGTCCTAGCGGTGTTCATTCTTCAAGGCGATGCTATGGGAGAATTTTTCTCCCCTCTTGGGTGGCCGAAGATCTTTTTTTCCTGGCTTAGTTATGCATTTGTCAAGACGTTACAGTTTTCGACTGAAGGGGCCCGATTCGTGCTTGGTGATATTGCCCTCCCTCCAACCGAAAACATGGCACCCGGCACACCACTGGCCACCGGCCAGAGCTGGGGGAATGCCATCGCCTTCCAAGTGCTTCCAACTATCATTTTCTTTGGAGCATTGATGGGCATTCTATACCACTTGGGCATTATGCAATGGATCGTAAAGTCACTGGCGCGAATCGTAGCACGATTGCTCAAATCTAGCGGTGCAGAGTCATTGTCGGTTGCTGCCAACGTGTTCATAGGCCAAACAGAAGCTCCTCTGGTCATTCGGCCCTATCTGGAAAATATGACACGTTCGGAAATCATGACGCTCATGACTGCGGGGATGGCCACAATAGCCGGTGGGGTAATGGCTGCTTACGTGGGCTTTCTGGCACTTCCATATGCAACAGCCCAGGGAATTCCCCTAGATGAGGCACAGCTCAAGTTTGCAGAACATCTCCTGGGTGCCAGTCTGATGGCTGCGCCAGCAGCAATCATTCTAAGTAAGATCATGGTTCCGGAAACCGGCCAGCCTACCACACTCGGAAAGGTGGTAACACCAAAGATCACTGAGTCAAAAAATATTATAGATGCGGCTGCAACCGGAGCTGGTGACGGTCTCAAACTCGTACTGACCATCACCGCAGTTTTACTGGCCTTCATTGCCCTGTTGGCAATGGCAGATTTTATTCTGGGTTGGACCGGAGGAATTTTCGGTATTGAACTGACACTGGGCAAAATCCTGGGCTGGGCGTTTGCGCCCATCGCATGGCTGATTGGAGTTCCCCTTGAAGACGTGATGAGCGTTGGATCAATGCTTGGCTACAAGATTGTTGCCAATGAATTCGTTGCTTATCTGCAGCTTGCCGAAATGATTCAACAAGGAGAAATCGCACAAAAATCGATGATCATGGCAACTTTTGCTTTGTGCGGCTTTGCCAATCTCTCTTCCATAGCGATCCAAATCGGCGGAATCTCCCCACTGGCCCCCAATCAGCGGCCACTAATTGCCGAACTGGGCATTAAAGCAGTACTTGCGGGAACACTGGCAAACCTCATGACAGCAACCCTTGCAGGTCTTATAACTTGACAATTTTTCACTTAATGTAAATTCTAGGTTCGTGGCCAATTCGGCCAGTTTGCCTGATTTTTACCCGATGTAAACAAATTTTGATTTTAGGGGGCCTAGAATTCATCATTTACCTTAAGATTCGTGTATATGGGTCGAGTAGTTAAACCAAAGATTGAACTGAGTGATCAGGAAACGCCGAGGCCTTCGTCTTCGACGTTTGCTCAGCTGAGCAGGCGTATTGCGAGGTCGGATCGTGATGCTTTTCGGGAGTTGTTCGAAGAACTACATCCAGCTTTGATCCGTTTCGCTTGGCGATATACAAGAGATGCAGATACTTCCCGAGATATTGTGCAGGACGCCTTCGTTAAGGTCTGGGAGAAAAGAGAGACCCTTGATCCCAGTAAGTCGATCCTTGGGTTCATGTATACAGTGGTGCGTAATCGAGCACTCAATTTGTCCCGTGACTCGCACTATACGAACAGCGTAGATGCCGATGAGGTCGCTATTGAAAGTATACCAACCCCAGACGAACAGGCCGATTTCGGTATCTTGGAGAAAAAAATTCATGAGTGGATTGACAATCTACCTAAACGTCGGCGGGAAGCCTTCAAGCTTAGCCGTTTCGAGGGACTTACACACGCAGAAATTGCTGAGGTCATGAACCTTACACCCAGAACAGTTAACACGCATGTAATGCTTGCCCTACGGGATCTCCGGGGCAAGTTGAAAGCGTTCCGTAAAGACACCCAAGCTATATGAACACTGAACCTTACCACTCTCCCCTTCCCAGCGAGGTCCAGTTTGAGTTGGATCAGACGGAAATTGCTGACACACTGGAAGCTTGGCAGCTTTCGGAATGGTATTGTTCGCAGGAACCTCCTCTCAGTGAGTTCCGGCAAATGGGCACAGGGATGTGGCCTGCGATAGAGGAAGCAACCCGCCCCCGCCTAACAAGAATCTTTACTTGGCAACACGCACCTCGCACGACTGCCGCAGTCGCAATGGCTGCATGCATCGCCGTGATTTTGGCAATTGGAATCACGATCACACAACAACCTACTTCCGTAACTGCCCCGTTCGGCGACCAGATCACTCATGAGTTACCGGACGGAAGCTCAATCGTTCTCAATAGTGGCACACACGTACAGTACAAGAAAAATTTTGGCAAAACATCCCGTGAACTTGTACTCCGCGAAGGCGAGATTTTCCTGAATGTGGTACCTAACTCCACTCCCTTCGTAGTCGAATCATTTGATGCACAGACAGAGGTGCTGGGAACCTCCTTTAACGTGCGATCATGGCCCGACGAGATTGATGCAGCAACGCATGTGTCTGTTAGTTCGGGACAGGTTAAGGTCATCCCGCTTACCGCATCCGAGTTAGCAGTCACCCTGACTGCAGGGCAGTCCGCCCAAGTACGTCACGATGGCCAGAGACCCTTAGTGATAGAGTCCATACAGGACCTGATGCAGTACACATCATGGGTGAATGGCAGTTTCAAGTTTTCTCGACGGCCCCTCGGCAACGTTGCCGAAGAAATCGAACGACGCTATGACGTGGAGATCACTATTGGGTCTCCGGCTCTCGAAACATTGTCTATCGGCGTTCTGAAAGAATCCCCCGAGAGCGCTGAAGAAATCATTCGAGACATTTGTGCGTTACACTGTGATTACCGCGCTGTCCCGGGTGGCTTTGCCCTTGAAGCCAAAAAATAGGGAATCAGCACTCCCGGCCACGCGGACGTTGCTCTTTGGATAAGTAGCCCACAGGCTCTGTTTTCGTGCATGCTGTAATCCGTTGGGGAGCTTGCTTAGCCGTCGTGTTGATAGGAAATGCGTCGGTCTCAGTCGCACAGTCCCACCTAAATCTATTTGATGCGGTCGAACGATTCCAAGCTGCTTGGGGTGTGGATCTATCCTATGCGTCCAGTACGCTGGATGGTCTGACAACTGAATGGGTTGGGCCCGTTGCAATCGATGCAGAATCCGATCTGGATATCCTTCTTCAGGGAACAGGGGTGACTTACCTTCGGCAGTCCGGCGGCACATTTCTTCTTGAACCACCAGGGGTTTCCATACTCGCCGGAATTGTCCGTGCACGAGAAACCGGTATTCCACTTCGAGACGCACATATATCCCTTGTCGGAACACCAGAAGGCACAACATCCAACCGGGATGGACAATTTTCCCTGTCCACAACCCCACGCAGTTCTGCAAGAGTTGCTATAAGTCATGTCGGCTACCATTCGGACAACCGAGAGGTTGAGTTGCTTGCAGACTCCGCCTTGTCGATTGAAATCTGGCTGTCTGAATGGGTTCTCCAGGAACGCGAATTGGAAGTTATCTCCACTCCCCTGCCTAAAGAACTTCCCCTCGCAGTTAGCGCAGATCCATTTGAAATGGATACACGTGAGACCGAAGACCTGACACAGATAACCGGTCTAGGAACACCCGATTTAGTTCGTAATCTGTACGATATAGTCGGGGTGGATATCGACCTAAGCACCGGTGATATTCATATACAAGGTGGGGGGCGCGGAGAACACCAGTTCCTACTTGATGGAGGTAAAATTTTTGAACCAATCCATTTGGGACTCTTTGGGGTCTTCAACCCTTTCGCTATACGCCAGGTTACCGTCCATAAAGCCGGTTTTGATGTAACACATTGGAATTCTACGGCAGGGATCATTAATGCAGAGCATTCAATTGACGCAGTTAAGGCTATTGAAGTGCAAGTTGATCCAATTTCATTTAATGGCCGCATCGCCAGCAAGATGGAGCTTGGTCCAGCAACTGTCTCGATAATGGGAGCATTCAGGAGCAGTGTCTGGAATCGCTGGTGGAGCAATATGCGCAGCGAAAGCATCGATCGACTGCTCAAAGACTGGAATCGCCCCGACGTATTTCTTATGCGTGCGAGTATTTATCCGCTCAAGCGTGTTTTTGAGGATGGCTATGACATACTTATCGATAGACTCCAAATCGTCCCGCAGCCCCTATTGCCGGATATTTACTTTGATGATTTGCATGCTGCAACAAAAATTGAATGGGCCGACAACAAAGAAGCCGGCTTCTCCTGGTATCAGGGACACAGCACACTCGAAGGCAAGTTGCTATCCGCCGCAGCGGACAGTACTAGAAATGTCTCCCCCGATCGCCATGCGTGGGAGAATCAGAGCATGCGTATTTACTGGGAACAGCGTCTCACAGACCGTTTTAGCTGGCGTACCTCCTGGCGCCGAGGTAATTACGAACTCTCTCACGATTACGGCGGACTTGACCGCCAGAACAGCGTCCATGCGGCCTTCAACCTATATCGATACGATGCCATAAAAACCAGTGATCAAAACAGTCTCATGAACAATGATATTGGCGTATCAATCGATTACTCAAGTCCTCAGCTTAACGTGCGTGCAGGCTTGGATTTCTCACGGTCAAATCATCGCTTCAGCATCCAACATGTATTTCCCCGCGTACTGGAACATGAACGCAAATCACGTACATCGTCCAGCTATGTACAGCAAACCTGGAGCCCCTGGCCATGGACAGAGCTAACAACAGGCCTCCGCCTTACATGGCTACAGGTGCAGGATAGATTTCATTTGGAGCCGCGTGCTGCAATTCTATTTAAATCGCCGTACAGAGGAGGCTACGGAGTGTCCCTCAGACTTGCAACCGGCGTCTATTATCAGTTCCTGAATCAGTTTGAGATCGCCACTATCAGCCCCAGTACGATTGTCCCGTCAACCCGCTTTTGGCTTCCCATAGATGAAACCAACCGCGCCCCTCTTGCCTACCACTACAGTGTTGATATGGCAGCACAGCTGTGGACTTATTGGCAGTTTGGACTTGAATACTACTACAAGAACCAGCGCCGACTTTATAGAATTGATTATCCGTTGCTATGGCGCCAGGAGACCGATTCCCCCCCGATCACCACCATTAATGAGTTTGTGACAAACACCCATGGTTTTGCGTTCGGAACTGCGGCTGAACTACTCCGAAACGGTGAGAAATTTGATCTCGAACTACGCTACGAGTACAGTGGATCAAGACGGGAGTATACATTCCGCAACAATAGGCCGGTGTTTTTGCCTGTTCCCTGGAATATCCCCCGACAGTTCCAGACTAAAATAGTCGTGCGACCAATCCCGGTGTTAGAAGGAACAGTACGTTGGCGAGGCGCATGGGGACGAAAATGGGGATTCCAACAGACTTACTATGATCTCCTAGGATCAAGTACCGATTATATTGCAAACTTTGACGGTTATTCCTTCACAGATCCCACAGCACCTGGGCATGAACTTGCCCCATTCAGTCAATTTGACCTTGCATTGGCTGTGCTTATTCGAGATAGAGCTGGCGATAATACATTACAGCTGCGGCTTGATGTACTCAATGCCTTTGATCGTATGAACCCCGCATATCGATACTTGCGAGAACAGAATGAATTTGAAGACGAGAATCAGAATCTGACTGACGAAATCAGCCACTTGCTGCGTCGCACTTTCACATTCTCTGCTCAACTACGCTGGTAGCTTAGCCTGAATTCCCAACCGGCATTTTGGGGGACTAGGATATGACAATGGGCGGAGAACTCACGATGTAAGAGATTTCGTCAGCTGCTGAGCAAGTATTCGTACACGAAGAGGAGCAACCAATCCAAATCGATTGCCTAATTTCTCATTGCTCGGGAGGATTTTATCCGAATCTACATTTACCAGTTCTTCCACGAGACCACGAATTCTTTTAGTCCACCATGTGGGGTGTTTATTGACTTCAGAAAGTTGGCGAACTACCTTCAGCATAGCGGTCAAGGTAAGTGCTATGCCAATATCATTGCCATCAGAACCAAATGCGAACGGGTCAAATGCATCAATAACGGGAACATCAGAGGTTTCCAGTTCAAGCTCCAGCACGGCCTCAGCGGCTGCTTCGGCGGCGTTCAATACCCCTCCCTGCAGACCAATCAAGGCAACCTGAAACTTGGTTGCTAAGAGCCATACCTGCTCCAGCCATATTGCCCGTAGATCTTCTCCCTGGCTGTAAGCTTCCAGATGCTTGTGCCCACTGCAGATGAACGTAGCAAGTAACAAGGCCGCTGACGCGAGGCGACGGCGAGCAATCATCCGCTGTTCAATTTCAGAAGGCTGGCTGACATTTGGTGCGAGTGCGATCGCTATATAAGATGCATATTCCGATCGATCTGGGACACTGATTCCGATTGATCTGGGACACCATTCCGATCGATCTGGGACACCCTCCAAGCCAGTATTTTGGAGCGCTAATCTGTGCTCATCAAATCTGGAAGCGGCTTGATTTTCATCTGATCCAGGTAGGGTTTGTCATAGTTTTTGGTTTCACCAAAAACTATGAGCTATGCCTACAAAACGTGTGTTGATGAAAAAGATTAAGCGCATTCTGGAACTGCGATTTGTGTTCAAGTTGTCCATTCGCGCGATTGCCCGCAATGTGGGGATTGGTCGCAGTTCGGTCTCCCGGATTCTTGAGCGTGCCACGGTGGCGAACTTGACCTGGCCGTTACCTGACGGGATGACGGATGCGGAGTTGGAGACGATCCTTTATCCCTCCACGGCCCGGTCTGC
>MPNB01000174.1 GCA_002238805.1 Rhodothermaceae bacterium bin80
TCGTTGCTGGCCGCCTTGATCCGAACCGACTGGTTGTAGGGAAGCACAAAAAGAGGCTCCGTAGACTTTGCCATGATCTCACCTCCAAGGTGAATTTTTAGATTACTTTGAAAGGTCACTTGCGCATGTGATCCACAGTAGAAACAAGTCCCTATTTGGCCAAAATCCGCAAAAAAAGGGCAATGGTTCCTTTTTATAAGGAACGTACAAGGGACACGGAAGCTTCAGGTTGGTTAGGCTATCCCGAAAAACTGAGTTGTGATGAATATTGTGGGAATGCACCACCCCGACGTATAGATGGCCCGGACTTCGCGATAACCGGCGCGCTCGTCCGATCGGGTAGGCCTCGTATTCGGTTCTTGTTCATCAGGTCGCAAGTTTGATCCACGCTGCCTTCAGACCCCGCCTCACGACGACGCCCTTGCGCTTCTCTAATCCTTCGCCGCCATCTGGCTGGATAAAGGACTTTCACCTTCAAGCTGTTCATCATGCCTGGCACACCGGTAGGGACCCGAGTCTCCTCGGGCCCCCCGCACAGATCTGGACGGGCGCGTTAACGCATCCGGCTCCTCCCTTGGGTTGCACCTGCGTGCGTGACGGTAAATCGTCTTGTCGGCCAGTCGTGGCGAATGTTCAGCTTCGGCCAATAGCGCTCTATCAGTGTTTCCAGTTGCTTCCATGTCGTCCGATCCCGCTGGGATCGTTGACGTAGTACGCGCAACCAGACCCATTTCAGACGCTTATAGCATCGTTGTAGTGACAGCATGCTCCCTGGTACTGCGTAATAGTTCAGCCATCCATTGAGCACCTGTCCAAGCCATTTCCCCGTTTCGTGCACCGGTTGGTGCATCCGTTGCCGGAGCTTCGTACACATACGTTTCACAAAACGCGCCATGCGCTTCGCGATTGGCTTGCGTCCTAACCTGAATCGTCCTTTCCGTGTCTTACAACAGTAGTGTGTAAAACCCAGAAAATCAAAGGTCTTGGGACAGCCATCTCCGCGCTTCTTTCGGTCTCCCTCTGCAAAACGACCAAACTCCATCAGCCGGGTCTTGTCAGGGTGCAGACGCAATCCGAATTTCTCCAATCGCATCCGCAGGTTCCCGAGAAAACGCTCCGCTGCCTCCTTGTACGGTCGAAGTATCAAGACTTGATCACATGAGCATTTTACCAGAATGCTTAGCCATTCAATACCGTGTGGAGACGCGTCATTACTGACAGATTTATTCGTAAATAGGTTGATTCGATTGAGTCAGATCCGGAATTCCCTATGAACTCAAACTCAAGTGGAATGAACTGAATTCGTTAAATGGACTTGTAGACCAATGACTGACCGAGCCCCTCTTACTCCAGACCAGTCCCGGATACAATCTCGCCTGGACGAGATGATGGATGAACCGGTAGCGAACCCGTGTTACGGGGGAATCACCATGCGGGAGGCAGTTCTGAAACTGATGCGCCCGAAAAAGCAGTATCCACCGCCGGAGGACGCACCAGATAGCGAGTTACAGCTTGGGTTATAATTTCCTAATCTTAAGTGGTGGTGTATTAAATCCAGCCATAATTATCTCTAGTGTAATGCTCGATCGAGCAATTGTTGGTCAAGCTTATTGTCAATGTCATAGGGAAAACGTTGAATGAGTACATCGCGCGCAATCACCCATGGATCGCCGTCAGAAGTTTGAAGGTTAGTAGCCGCCCCCACCAATTCTCGCCTTGGGCCGAGAGACGAAACGCCATATAGTTAGCGAGAAACCCGACATCTACGTCATTATTGGCTGCCACTTTTGGAACAGCCTGCTTCAGCTTTTCGATTGAACCCTCCGCCGCTCCGATACATTCTTGCGCTATAGCGTCGGCGTTCCCATTAAGAGCAACATCAGCAGCGAATTTGTTGGCTGCTGATTCCTCCGCAGAATTTCGATGTTCCGCCGTTGTTTTGTCTGCCTCAATCACTTCAAGCATATCGTCTTCTGGCCTTTGGCCTGCGTGATATAACTCATGTAACAGGTCGAATTGCCATCGTGCTTCGTACGCTGAAGTCTGTTTTAACACAATGACGTTCCGATGTTTATGGCGCCAGCAAGCCCCGTGAAATTCACTAGGGTCACGCAATGGCAAGACGGCTACACCGAAATCCCACGCGGTGTGTAAAGTATGCACGAGGCTAATGCTACCGTATCTATCAAGTATACATCTTCGTAAAGCATCTGCATCGGTAGGCACTGCCGAACTGGGGAGAGACTCTGCCCCTTTCAGGACGAGTACAGCAAGATAGTTGGCATAAACTGCATACAGATCAGATGTTTCTCTCCTACGTCTTGGGGGCATTTTAAATCGCGCGTCGGCCGCAGCGAATCGAGGTGTCTCAAGTGTGTCTGAATTGAAGATGCTGTCGTTGGTCCAACCAAAGATTCGATTCAGAACAACGGCAGTCCTGGCGGCAACTGCTATGTTTTCGTCCTGTGTCGAAACTTCGCCAGTAGCACGCGCTGCGTCTCCAGAGATCTTATAGCAGGACTCCTTACTGGTTGAGCTCCATGAGCATTAACTTTGTCCATTAACCAGAAACAGTCCAATGCTACCTCACATCAACTCTTCCACTTCTGCATCCACGATCTCTGTCGGTATGGATGTGCATAAAAGGACCATTGCGTTGTGTGCTTACAATGCGCGTACGGGCGTGATTTTGGATGAGCGGGGATTGCCGCATGATCTGCCGAAGGTCACTAAATATCTCCGGAAGGTCCAAGATCGTCATGGTCAGGTACGCTCTTGCTATGAAGCGTCTTCCTGCGGATTTGGCT
>MPNB01000175.1 GCA_002238805.1 Rhodothermaceae bacterium bin80
ATCGCCCACCGCTCCAAGGAATACGTCACCCGGCTTGATGCATCCGCCCAGGGAATCTGAATGGTCTTAATCCCCGAAGAAGACTTGACACGAGGAACCCGACAATGAACAAAACACTTGCATTGAAACCAGTCCAGATGACGCCAAGACCGCGCTTTGCAATGATCATACAACGTCCCACCCTCGCCGGTCTCTGGACAAACAAGATTCTTCCCCGAATGCGATAGATAGACATCTACACGTTGATGCTCCGTATCCATGACCACACGATCAACCTGCCAGTCAGAACTGAGCCTCAAGGTGTACCGCATCATTAAGTCGGTAATGGTATCTGACATGAAAATGATTAACTTTGGTTCACCCAAATTTAATCATTCCACACAAATGGGGATAGAACCGAAAAAAGAATTGTGGCTTTGCCGCCTCTCGCTAATGCCAAGATATGAGGGTCATCGGATTTACGAAGAGGATTACTCGGGATCTGGTTCAAAGCTTCCCTAAAATCGGTACGATCAACATCAATTGCCTTCGAATTATCAACGAAACTGCCTAGCAGTTCATGAGCTTTCCTGTTTTTGCTGAGCTCTTCATAGTACTTCCCGTAAGTTGAGTATACGATAACCCCATCTCCTCGGTGAATCCATTTCAGCAACTGATTTCCGGCCGAATTCTTGGTTCCAGAGCAAAGGTGCCCAAATGCGCTGGCATCCAAAATGGTCCTCACACACATACTTGAGCCCTCATGTGGCAAAACCGAGCAGTCTATCCATCTCTCTCGAGAAGAACAGTCGATAGCTAGGAGGGTGTCCACTGAGGTTGGCACGGCGATCAAAGGATATCTGATGTAAGCGTGTTGCTGATTTATCTTCTGGAACCCGTTCGAAATAGATGATGCTTACATCAGAAGATTCTAAAACCCCTTCCTTGATGAGGATTTGCAACCATCTGATCACATGGTCGCTGTGTGTCTCTACGACAAAGGCGTGGTCACTTTCGGCCATCATCTTGATGAGTTTCGCCTGGGTCGATGGATGTATGCGTACTTCGGGCTGCTGCAATAAGAATACCGTGCCTGGAGGCGCACTCCCAAGAGTGATAACGAATGGAAGAAGTCTGGTAACACCATTACCAACATCAGCCAAGTTGTAAGATGAACCGGAAACATTGACCAGAATCTCAAACTGATCTGCGGAGAGCTTCCGTACATCAAGTTGCTCGAAAAGGCCGAGTTTGCGGCCAATACGATTGATCATTTCAAGATCATCATTGCTGCTAAGAGCTTTAATGGAATTATAGGAATACTTCCGCTCCCTCCCAAATGCATGTGGGGGAATAGGAATGATTCGGGGCGGTGATATAGGACCGCGGAAATAATTCCGAAAAAAATTGACAAACTTGGTAAACGCAGCGAGTTCGCGAACCATCGGATCATTCACTCGCTTCTTGAACTTTCCCGGATCACCAGAGAAAGGAAGGTTGCCGTGGGCGATATATCGAGAAAGCCATGTTGTAAACTGCGAATCTGAAAACTCAGTCTGATTCAGACAAAATTGAAATTTTGGCCCATCAAAGCGCCAGCACTCTGGTCCATCTTCGGATATCTCACGATTAATAGTCAAACTGGGTCCCGGCTGAGAAGTCCTATCATACATCTGTACTTCCAGCTTAACCTCCTCAAGTGAAGCATCAGAACCCTTTGCAAAATTAATAGCGAACTGATGAAACAGGCCTTTATCCAGACCTAAAGCAACATGAAATGATTCACATCCTGATCGAACAATAGATTCGAATGAACCCATATAGAAAGGTTTCTGGTTAAAAAAATTGGTGCGATCATTTAGCTCATGGAGAGCAGCCATTTGCCCAAGAGCGTTCAAACAACCTAGGAAGGTGGATTTACCGACCCTATTCTTGCCAACCAACAGCGTTATCCTAGACAGTTTTGCCCGATGTATGCCGGAAAAAGTCCGAATGTCGGTGATAGATATGTCGGTAATCGGACAACTCATAATTGCTTTCTGAACAACTTTAGGATTCTGGAAGGCCAACCATGGAACCATGGCCTGTCCCCGCGAACAAGCGGATCATCTAACTGAACTTCCCCTTTTTGTTTTCTCAAAGGTACAATATTTCCTAGGAAATCGAGGGTTTTTTTGAAAAATTGATTACCGTGATCGGGGGATACGGCGGGATATTGTTTCGGTCCTGTGAGCCGAATGACTACAAAAGTTTGATATTCAAAAATTTGAATGCCCGCTTTTGTATGACACTGATCTTTTCTATCATAACCACTTCGGGTGTAGCATTTGCGCCAATTTTCGGAACGACAACCAGGCGGCACAGTCCAGGGAGTTCATCCATCAGGCTCGCAAAGCTCAAGGCCTTTTCGCCCGTTGCGGTTCGTTTGGTTCGGGCTTTCTTTTTCGCCTGCTCGGAGGGTTTAGCTGGCTCCACGATACTCTTGCGCTGCGCTTTTTTTTCCGCTGGATCATCCTAGGCAAACAGCATCGGTGCCAGCTTCCGACGCAGATGATATTCCACATAGTAGGCCAGCATGCACAAAAATACATGTGCAACGACCCGGTCTTTGGTGCGATGGTGAATCGGACGCACCTGCAACGACATGGATTTCATCGTGCGGAAGGCCATCTCCACCGTGGAAAGACGTTTGTAATGGGTCACCAATTCGGAGGCCTCCGGCCCCTGTTTCAGACTGGAACGAATGGCATACAGGCCGTCGAGTCGTTCCGCCTTTTGAAGGGTTTCTTCATTGCGGGTATACGAAAAATGTC